>NZ_JBIWNX010000009.1:3199-286739 GCF_044767415.1 Nocardioides sp. NPDC101246 | reverse complement strand
AACCCCCCCAGTCGCCCCCCCCGGCGCCCCCCCCCCGCCCCACCCCCCCCCCCCCCCCCCCCCGCGCGGGGGCGGGCGCCCCCCCCCCCCGCCCCGCCCGGCGGGCCCCCCCCCCCCCCCCCCCCCCGCCCGCCCCCCGCCCCCCCCCCCCCCCCCCCCCCCCCCCCCCCCCCCCCCGTTCCGGGGGAGAGGGAGACGGTCAGGCGTTGAACTCGATGACGCCGCGCAGGTTCTTGCCGGCGTGCATGTCCGCGTAGCCTTCGTTGATCTGGTCGAGGGTGTACGTCTTGGTGATCAGCTCGTCGAGCTTGAGGTGGCCCTGGCGGTAGAGGTCGAGCAGGAGCGGGATGTCACGGTGGACCTGTACGCCGCCGTACACGTTGCCGCGCAGGGTCTTCTGGGTCAGCGTGAACATCGCCAGGTTCATGTTGACGGTCGTCGACGCCACCGGGGAGACCGAGGTGATCACGGTCGTGCCGGCCGGGCCGGTGAGATCGATGATCTCGCCCAGCTTGCTTCCGTCGCCGACGCCGACCGAGAGGATGACGGCATCCGCGCCGCGCCCCCCGGCGAGATCTGCGAGGATCGCCTGGGCCTCGTCGGTGGAGCCGACGGCGTGGGTGGCACCGAACTCGAGCGCCTTCTGGCGCTTCATCTCCACGGTGTCGACGGCGATGATGAGGTTCGCCCCGGCGTTCTTGGCGCCCTGGACCGAGTTGACCCCGACGCCGCCGCTGCCGATGACGACGACGTTGTCGCCGGGCTTGACCTCGGCCAGGTAGACGGCCGCGCCCCATCCGGTGGTGACCGCGCACCCCAGGAGGGCCGCGACGTTGAACGGGATGTCCTTGCCCATCTTCACGACGCAGCGCTCGGAGACGACGGTGGCGTCCGCGAACGTGCCGAGGTCACCGGTCGCGGAGATCTCCTGGCCGCGGGCGGTGAAGGCCTTCGGGCCCGAGCCGTAGTCCTGGAGCGCCGCGTTGAGGCAGAGGTTGGACCGACCTCGCGCACAGTTGCGGCAGTAGCCGCACGGCGGCTGGAAGATCAGGACGACATGGTCGCCCGGCGCGACGCGAGTGACGCCGTCGCCGACCGCCTCCACGACGCCCGCGCCCTCGTGCCCGCCGACCAGGGGGAGCGGCGTCGGCATGTCGCCGGTCACCGCGTGGTCGTCGGAGTGGCACAGGCCGGTCGCGTGGATCTTGACCCGAACCTGGCCGGGACCGGGGGCGGCGAGCTCGACGTCCTCGACGCTCCACTTCTCACCCGTGCCCCACAGAATTGCCGCTCTGGTGTTCATCGTTGCCTCTCTCGTGCCAGACGCTCCCGCGCCCGGCTTCTCATATTGTTCGAATAAAGCGAAACCTTCATGGGAAGGCGTCAGCGGTCTCGGACACGGGAGCTTCGACCCCGGGTCAGGACGAGAAGGACAGGCCCCGATAGCCGTCATCAGTGGCCGCGCGCACGCGCTCGCGATACTGCGGCAGCCCGCCGGCGTACAGCAGGTATGCGCGCTTGCGACCGGGAACGTTGGAGCCGAAGGCCCACGACTCCGCCGTCTCCTGGAGGGTGCCGACGATGCCGCCGTTGACGTGGTCGATCCACTCGTCCTCGGCAGCCTCGCTGGTGGCGACGATGCTGTGCCCGTGCTGCTGCGCGTGCCCGATGACCGAGGCGACCCAGTCGGCTTGGAAGTCGGTGATCCGAGGGATCGTCCCGGTCACGCTCTGGGCTCCGCCGATCATGAGGAGGTTGGGGAAGCCGGCGGTCATCATGCCGAACCACGTGCGCGGGCCGGCTTCCCAGTGCTCCTTGAGGCTGAGACCGCCCTCGCCGCGGATGTCGATCTTGTTGTACGACCCGACCACGGCGTCGAAGCCGGTGGCGAACACGATCACGTCGACGTCGTAGTGGCCGGCCTCGGTCTCGATTCCGGTCTCGGTGAAGCGGACCATCGGCTCCTCCAAGGTGGCGACGAGCGAGACGTGTGACTCGTTGAAGACCTCGTAGTAGCCGTTCTCCAGCGGGGGACGCTTCTGCCCGAAGCCGTGGTCGGTAGGGATGAGCCGATCAGCGACGACGGGGTCGTCGACACGCGCACGGATCCGCTCGGCGATGTAGGCCGTGCAGAAGTCGTTGGCGCGCTTGTCGAGCGCGACGTCGCGGAAGTTGCCCAGTGCCATCACCAGGCCGGGCGAGTCGTAGAGCTTCGCGAAGCGTCGGCGACGCTCATCGGGGTCGAGGTCCAGGGACGACTCCATCATCGGGCGGTGCGGCGAGCCCGAGGGGGAGAGCTGAGTTGCCTCGAAGATCTCGTCGATCCGGTTGCGGATGTCCTGCATCCGCTCGCTGGTGATGTCGAAGTTGTTGATCGGCGTGCACCAGTTGGGGCGACGTTGGAACACGACCAGGCTCTCGGCCTCCTTGGCAATGATCGGGATGATCTGCACCCCGCTCGAACCGGTGCCGATCACGGCGACCTTCTTGCCGGCGAAGTCGAGTCCGTCGGCCGGCCAGAGACCGGTGTGCGCCCATTCGCCGCGGAAGTCCTCCAGGCCCGGGATCTTGGGGAACGAGGGGGCGGAGAGGATGCCGAGGGCGGTGACGAGGTAGCGCGGTCGCCACACCCCACCGCTCTCGGTCGTCACCGTCCAACGCTGGTCCGAGGCGTCCCAGACGGCCGACGAGACCCGCTGTTCGAGATTGATCCGATCGCGGAGGTCGAACCTGTCGACCGCGTAGTTGAGATAGCGTTCGATCTCCGGCTGAGCGGCGTACTCCTCGCTCCAGTCCCACTCGTCGATGAGCTCCTTGGAGAAGAAGTAGCCGTAGGTGTAGCTCTCCGCATCGAAGCGGGCGCCGGGGTAGCGGTTCCAGTACCACACTCCACCCACTCCGGAGCCGGCATCGAGCGCCTGGACGTCGAGGCCGAGCTCGCGGAGGGTGTAGAGCTGGTAGATACCTGAGATACCCGCGCCGACGACGAGGGCGTCCAGCGTCGTCGGCGCGGTCTGTTGCTCCGTCACAGAGCTTTCCTCCTGTGCACTTGGCGAGCACGCCCGATGGTGCACTCGTGTTATTGATAGACGCCTAACATCATAGCGACATCATTGTAGGATGTGTAGCGCGGTCGGCCGCAGTGGCTCAGGACTGCTCCCGAGGCCCGGGCGCGAAGCGGAGGTGCACGTTCGTGGCGCCCCACGCCTGGCCGAGGTGCTCGTGCGGCGCGGGCTTGTCGGTGTCCAGCTCGAACCGGGGGATCCGCCGGTGCAGCTCCTGGAACGCGATCTTCAGCTCGAGGCGTGCCAGGTGGAGGCCCACGCAGCGATGGGTGCCGATGCCGAAGGCCAGGTGAGGCTTGGCCGGACGGTCGAAGATGACCTCGTCGGGCTTCGGGAAGTACTTCGGGTCGCGGTTGCCGGCGCTGAGCGGCGCATGAATCCGCTCGCCCTGGGGGATCTCGATGCCGCCGATCTCCAGGACATCCGCGGTGACCGTACGCGTCGGGACCGGCGGGGTGAACACCCGCAGCAGCTCCTCGACGGCCGCGTCCAGCGTGTCCGGCTCCGCGAACATCTCGGCCCACTGGTCCTGGCGCCCGGCGAGATAGAGCATCGAGCGGGCGAGCACGCTCTGCACTGTGTCGAGCCCGGCGAGCATCATCAGCAGGGAGAAGTCGAAGAGCTGGTCGTCCGTCATCGGCGCTCCGTCGATCTCGGCATCCAGCATCACCGACATGACGTCGTCCTTGCGGGGCGCGGCGCGCCACTGCGGGATCTTCTCGTCCATGTAGGCGGAGAACGCCTGGTGGGCCTGGCCGCGCGCCGCCAGGTCGTCCGCCTCCGACGCGCCGGCGACCCCGTGCATGATCACGTCGGCCCAGTGGTTCATCCGCTCGAGGTCCTCGCGCGGCCATCCCATGATCGCGAGCACGGTAGCGCCCGGGAACGGCAGGGCGAACCGGTTGCCGAAGTCGACAGTGCCCTCCTCGATGAAGGAGTCGATGAGGCGGTTACAGGCCTCCCGCAGCTCGTCCTCGAGCGCCATCACCTTGCGCGGTGCGAACTGAGGGTCGAGAAGCTGGCGATACTGCTTGTGCAGGGCACCGTCGAGCTCGATCGGAATCATCGCGTCCCGGGTGCCGCCGCGGTTGATCCCGTCGGGCTCGTTCGGGAAGCTGACCACGCCGCGGTTGTTGAGGCGCAGCAGCGCGGAGATGTCGTCATAGGTCGTGAGCACCCAGCAACCGTTGCCGCGGGCGGAGTAGCTCACTGGCATCTCTGTGCGTCGCTCCGCGAGCTCGGCGAGATGCTCCTCGATCGGACGGTCGGCGTACGGGTCGTAGTCCCTACGGTAGGCAGCGTGCAGCTGGTCGATCGCGACGTTGGACATCGAGGCTCCTGAAGATAGTTGCAAATTATGGTCAAACATCAATAAAGCCATCTTGCCGCAGGTAAGGAAACACGACAAGGGCTGCGCCGAGGCGGTCTATCCCGCGTTGTCGAGGGCCTGTTCCAGCAGCAGGAGGCACAGCGGGTCCTCGCCGACGCGGGCGGTGGTCAGGGCGCGCAACGTGTCGCGACCGAGGCGGGCGGCCAACAGCTCTGAGGCATCGGACACGAGTGCCTCGAACCCCGACCAGGCGGTCTCGTCGCGGCCCAGAGCCGCGCTCGGCATCGGGATCAGGACGGCCACCCTGGCGACCAGCTCCGCGGCGCTGACCAGGGGGGAGGTCGACGCCGGGCGGATCGTCCTGGTCGGCATGGCCGACTGCGGGCATTCGCTCCGGCCGAGGCCGCGCGGGTGTCGACCCCCGTGCGGCAGCGGCCGGGGGTCCGCCCGGTGGAGGCCTGTGAACGAGCCTCCGTCATCGTTTCGACCACGCCGGATCTGGCGATTCCGCACGACGTCGTGAGCACGACAGTCCATCTCGATGACCTCCACGTCGGTGTGTCCTGTGTCACCACGAACGATCCGTCAGTGGTCTTCGCCACACATGCGTAGAATTGCGTATCCGGCTACGTATGTGACGTCACTCACGTCGTCGCGATGTGCTGGTGGATGCCCTCAGGTCGGGTCCCGAGGGGTGTCCCGGCCGCCGAGTGTCAAGAGACTGAATGGATGGTGCGCAGGGATGGTGCGCAGAGACGCGCGACCCGGGGACTCACTGCCCGCCGAGGTCACCAGCTTGGTCGGTCGCCAGACCGAGACCGTCGAGATCAAGGGCCTGCTCACCCACTCTCGACTGGTCACCCTGTGTGGTCCCGGCGGTGTGGGGAAGACCCGTCTGGCACGTCACGTCGCCCGCGTGGTGCGTAGCGCGTTCGCGGACGGCGTCTGCATTGTTCCCCTGGCCGACCTTTCCCAGCCTGACCTGATCGCCGCTTCGGTGGCGGCCACGCTGGGTGTGACCCGTTCGTCCGGCGGCGACTTCGGTGGCGACGTGCAGGACCTGCTCGCCGCGATCGGCGACCGGCAGATGCTGCTGGTGCTGGACAACTGCGAGCACCTCGCCGACGCGACGGTGGATCTCGTCTCGGCTCTGCTGCATGGCTGTGGTTCGCTCCGGGTCCTGGCGACGAGCCGTGAGGCACTCCGGGTCGAAGGCGAGGCACTCTTCCGTGTGCCGCCGCTGGCACTCCCTGCGTCGGGAGCCGGCCTGTCGCCCGGCGCGGCCCGAAGCTATGACGGTGTCGCGCTCTTCCTCGAACGGGCGGGTGCGCTCAATCCGGACATCGCTGCGGGCCGCTACGACGAGCAGTCGGTGGTCGAGCTGTGTCGTGAGCTCGACGGTCTGCCCCTCGCCATCGAGCTCGCGGCCGCGGGCAGTCGCTGGCTCTCCGTGGAGTCGATGCTCACCCATGGCGGTGACCCGCTGGCTCCGGCGACCAGGGTGTCGAGATCGCGAGCGGTGCGGCACCGGTCGATGCGTGCCAGTCTCGACTACAGCCTCGACCTGTGCTCGCCGGAGGCTCGCACGCTCTGGGCGAGGTTCTCGGTGTTTCGTGGCGGGGCCACCCTTGCAGCTGTGCAGGCGGTCTGCTCGGACGCGAAGCTCTCCGCCGACGAGGTGTGGACGGCGTTGTGCGAGCTGGCCGACAAGTCGCTCGTGGTGCCGGACGGGTCGCGCTACACCATGTTGGAGACCATCCGGCTCTATGGCGCCCAGCGCCTCGTCGAGGCGGGCGAGGTCGAGGCCGTGCGGGAGGCTCATCTGCGCTACATGCTGCGCCTCGCAGAAGAGGCGCGGGCCGGATGGTTCGGCCCGCACCAGTCGCAGCTGCTGAGCCGGGTGCTCGCGGACCAGGCGAACGTGCGATCGGCCCTCGAAGGCGCTCTCTCCGGGGCGGGAAAAGCCGGCATCGGCCTGCGGATCGCGAGCTCGCTGTGGATGTTCTGGATCGGCTCGGGGCTGCCCGGCGAGGGTCGCCGATGGCTCGGTCGACTGCTGGCGGCCAGTGACCCGAGCGACCCGGAGCGGGCTCCGGCGCTCTGGATCCATGGATTCCTGTGCGCCGTCAACGGCGACACCCCCACCGCTCGAGACCTGCTCGCCGAATGCGCGCGTACGGCCGTCGCGGTCGGCGATGCCAAGACCGCCGCGCACGCCCGGAGTGCGCTCGGTATCGCCGAGCTCTTCGGCGGCCGGCTCGAGGAGGCGATCGATCATCTCGAGGTCGCTGTGGAGATGGAGCGTGCCAGCGCAGGCGAAGCGCCCTATCTGACCGATGCGCTCATCAACCTGGGCCTCGCGTACTGCTATCGGGGGCTCCTCGACGAGGCCCATGCGGTGCTCACCGAGGCCAGGCAGCTGTGTGCCGCCCATGGCGAGGGGCTGCTCCAGTCCTGGGCACTCGCCTTTCTGGGGCTGGAGGCGCTGCTGCGTGGTCAGGCGGAGACGGCCGCAGGCTTTGCGCGTGAGAGCCTGGTCCGCAAGCGCGCCATCAACAACGAGCAGGGCATGGTGTGGGCCATCGAGCTGCTGGCGTGGACGGCAGTGACGTGTGGGGACGCGCATCGTGCTGCGGTGCTGTTCGGGGTCGGCGAGGCTCGAGCGGAGGACTTCGGCCCGGCGTTCCATGGGTTCGCCGGAATGCACGAGTGGCACGACAAGTACGCCGCCCGAGCAGCCGAGATGCTCGGGACGTCCGCACACCGTTCCGCGCTGGCGCATGGCCGGCGGCTCACGTTGGACGAGGCAGCTTCGGTGGCCCTGGGAGAAAGTGTCGCGAAGGTCACCGGTGATCCGGTCCAGGAGCTGCCGCTGACCCCTCGCGAGCAGGAGATCGCCCGGCTGGTGGCGACGGGTAAGACGAATCGTGAGATCGCCGACGATCTGGTGATCGCGTTGCGCACCGTCGACACGCATGTGCAACACATCTTGACCAAGCTCGACTTCACCTCGCGCAGCCAGGTGGCTGCGCTGATCGCCACCTCCCGGTCTGCCGAGCCGTCCACCTCTGCCTGAACCGCCGCTTCCGGCTTCGCCTAATGATCATCGAAGCGGGAATATAGTTGTGTTTTAGTTGTGTCTGTCTTATGGTCAAGGCACCATGAATGATGCAGCGACCGCTCCGACGTCATCGCCGTCAGCCCCCCTCGCCGGGCTGCGGGTCCTCGACCTGTGCAGGGTCGTCTCGGGCCCCTTCGGCTCCCTGCTTCTTGCCGACCTGGGCGCGGAGGTGATCCGGGTCGAGTCGCTTCCCCGGCCAGGGTCCGCGGCCGAGATCGACCCGGCCCGGCTCAGCGAGGACGAGGCCTTCAACTGGGGGCTGAACCGCAACAAGCATTCGGTCAGCATCAACCTCAAGTCCGACGAGGGCCGGCGGATCTTCCATCAGATGGTGGCGCAGGCAGACGTCGTCGTCGACAACTTCCGCCCCGGAGTCACGCAACGGCTGGGTGTCGATCGCGAGTCGCTGTTGGAGTTCAACCCGTCGATCATCACGTGCTCGCTCACCGGGTTCGGTGGTGACGGGCCATGGGCGACGATGCCTGCCTACGACCCGATCGTCCAGGCGATGTGCGGCACGATGAACTACACCCGGCTGGGTGAAGGCATGTCGCCGGTGCGCTGGGGCATCCCGATCGGCGACCTCTTCGCCGGAGTCTTCAGCGCGATCGGCGTCGTCGCGGCGACGATCCATCGCGATCGGACCGGCGCCGGCCAGCACGTGGACGTCTCGATGCTCGACGTCATGCTCGCACTCAACACCTACCGCGTCCCCCAGGCGCTGACCTTCGGCCAGGAGCCGCTTCCCGCTCCCTTCGAGGGCGGCCAGGGGACCGTGCCGTTCGGCAACTTCGAGTGCAGCGACGGCTGGATCGCCACCTGCATCAGCCAGCGGATGTGGCCCGCCGCCGCACGTGTCATGGAGCGCCCCGACCTTCTCACCGACGAGCGGTTCAACACCGGGCCCGCTCGGCACGCGCATCGCGACGAGCTCGTGGCGCTGCTGCAGGACGTCTTCAAGCAGCGCAGTGCCGACTGGTGGCAGGAGAACCTGATGGCCGCCGGCGTCGTGTGCGGCAAGGTCACGCAGGTCGCCGATGTCTTCCGTCATCCGCAGGTCCAGACGCGCGGCATGGCGGTCGACCTCACCGACGAGCTCGGTCGTACGGCGACCGTCGTCGGCGACTCGCTCAAGTTCAGTGACGTCTCGGCATGGCGGGCGCCACGCCAGGTGGGCGCCGACACCGCGATGGTGCTGAGCGCGCTGCTCGGCGTCGATGGTGCCGAGCTGGAGCGTCTGGCCAGCGCAGGCATCATCCATTGCGGTGACGCCGGCGGAAGCGTGCCGCTGCGCGAGCGCACGGCTCCGGTCGGCGAGGTCGACCGTTCCCGGGAGGTCGGGCGCCCGTTGGAAGGTACGACGGTCCTGGAGATGAACGGCGACGAGCCGAGCAAGGCGTTCGCAGCCCAGCTGCTTGCCGACCTGGGGGCCGACGTCATCCGTGTGGAGCGGCCGTTCGGTCAGGTGATGGAGCCCTATCCCGACGAGAGCCGAGAGGCTTCCTTCCGCGCGGGGCTGAACCGCGGCAAGCGCAGCGTCGTCGCGGACCTCAAGACCGCCGACGGACTCGAGTTCCTGCTCGGGCTCGCCGGCCACGCAGACGTGATGATCGACAACTACCGTCCGGGTGTGCTGAAGCGGCTCGGGCTGGACTATGAGGCGCTCAGCGAGAAGAACGACCGGCTGATCGCCACCTCGATCACCGGCTTCGGGCATGACGGCCCGTGGAGTGCGTACCCGGCTTTCGACAACGCGATCCAAGCGCTGGGTGGCGGCATGAGCATCACCGTCGACCACACCCGGCCCGAGGTGCCGATTCGCTGGGGGAACCCGATCGGTGGGCTGACCGGAGCGATGTTCGCGGCACTGGGCACCCTCGGCGCTCTCCGCCTACGAAGCCTGCGGGGCCACGGCCAGCGGCTCGACATCAGCCTGTTCGACTCGCAGGTCGCCCTGTTGTCCTACCGTGCGCCCCAGGCGGTGACGGTCGGCAAGGAGTTCCTGCCCGAACCGCGCCGCGGCGGCACCGGATCCCTGCCCTTCGGCGTGTTCCGTACCGCCGACGACAAGTTCTTCACCATCTGCATCACCCAGCAGTTCTGGGCGAAGTTCTGTGAAGCGGCCGATCATCCGGAGTGGGTGGAGGACCCGCGGTTCGTCACCGAGCCGCTGCGCCGCGAGAACGAGGAGGACCTCTACGCGCTGGTGGAGCCAAGCTTCCTGGAGCGGACCGCGAAGGAGTGGGAGGCGCTCTACTACTCCCTCAAGCTGCCCGGCGCTGTCGTCCTGACCGTGAACGAGGCGTTCGCGCACCCCCAGGCGATCGCCCGCGGCATGCGTCTCCAGCTGTCGGATCCAGATGTCACCGGTGGGGTCATCGAGGTCGCCAACGCCCCGCTGAAGTTCAGCGCCACCCCTGAGCTCGCGCCGGCCGGCGCGCCCCTTCCCGGCGGTGACACGACCGCCGTGGCTGAGGAGTTCGGGCTGCAGGCGCCTGACGTCCAGGTGGCGGCGCCGTCCGCCCGCTGGCGCGACGCCCGCGTCTGACCGAAATCGTCGGCACGATGCTGGAGCAACGGGGGTTCCGGGGAGCGATGTAGCAGGCGCGGTACGACGGCGATGGCCGATCCGAGTCGGATCGGCCATCGCCGTACGTCGTCGTGCGGACCGCCGAGCGTTGTCGACTCGGCGCTCTCCTGATCAGCCGCGCGGCGCGAACGCAGGCACCGGGAACCCAGCGACGGTGCGGAACGCGGCGAGCGCGTCGAGGAGCAGTGTCTCGCAAGGGGCCGTGTCCACGTCGCGGGCGAGCGTGACCGCCAGGGTGGTCACCGACTCGGCGCAGAGGCGCCCGGTCGCGGCGGAGAAGCGCACGGTGGGCAACGGGGTGTGGCTTGTGGTCACATCGTCGGGGACGTAGGACCGGAGGCGCCGCGCCGTGGTGAGCACGAGCTCTTCCCAGGCCAGGTAGCCGAACGCGTCATGAGGAGCTGGGGGCTCTGGCAGCAGCGGCGCGACCTGTCGGGCCATCACCATCAGTCGCTCGTCGGCCACCGTGCGCCCCCTGTCGTGTTGCGGCGGTCGTTGTAACCGTCGTCACACACGCTACGGCGGCTCCGTGGATGCGTCAAGTGATGCCATTGACAAATGAGCATCAATGATGGAGGCTTGGGGTCAGCAGCAGAATGAGGAGTAGATGAGCACCGTTTCCGCCCGAGCCGAGCAGCGTCCTGGCGACGTCGCCGGCCATCTCCCGCGCCACCTGCGGACCGCAGGGCTGTGGGAACGGACGGACCCCGCCTGTGCCCGGGCGGCGGAAGAGCTGATGGGTCACCCCCGTCGGGTCGGCGTGCTCCCCTCGTCGGTGCGGGCCCCTGGCGTCGGACTGGAGGTGCTGGCCGGCCGGAGTGCAGTGGAGAGGTGACGGCTCGATCGCCGGATGATCCGCACGCGGCCGCTCGAGGCGTCGCGGCGGAGTGTTCTTATCTTGAAGTCGATGTGCTATCGTGCTTGTAGTTCGTTCCCGACCGTCGCCCGACCGGCGACAAAGGGTGCGACACGGGCGATACATCACTGGAGGATCAATGTCTCGAGACCGCACCGCACGCACGCGTATCCGGCAGTATCTCGCTGCCTCAGGGCCGATCGTGGACCCCTCCGGATACGCGACAGGCCTGCTCAAGGACGCCGTCGACTACTCCGGATCCTCGGTCGCGTTCATCCAGCTCATCGCCGCGATGGACCGCGATGGTGAGATCGAGCGTGAGATCGTCGGCAAGCGCACGTACAAGATCGAGGGGATCGGTGTCCCGGTGACGCCTTCGCCCGAGGCGCTGACCGCCAGTGGCCACAAGGCAACGGTCGTTGCTCCGGGGCAGCCCGTGATCGAGCTCGACTACAAGCGGCTCGCACAGGCGCTGGTCGCCGAGCTGCTCTCGGCGACGGCGCAGGCTCGCGGGACCTCGGGGACCGATACGGCCGAGGCTCCCAGCGCGGACCAGCTCGAGGTCGAGCGCGACGAGTACGCGCGTCGGCTCGAGATCGCCCGCAACCAGATCGACGAGTTGCTGGGTCAGCCGCTCGGTTCGGCTGCTCGCGGCGACGATGTCGTTGCGGGGCGCTCCACCGACTGACCCGTCGCCAGCTCGCGGCGGGACCTGTTGACCACCCGACCGCGAGGTAACGATGACTTCACGCCAGACTCGGATTCTGCTGGCGGCGCGCCCTGACGGTGCTCCGCGTCTCGAGGACTTCGAGGTCACCTCCGCCCCGATCCCCGAACCTGGAGCAGGCGAGGTTCTGGTCCGGACGTTGTACCTCTCGCTCGACCCCTACCTGCGCGGGCGCATGGGTTCCTCCGCCTCGCACTCCTCCTCGACCCCGCCGGTCGCCCTTGGGGCGGTGATGGAGGGCGGCGCCGTCGCTGAGGTCGTACGCAGTGAGGACCCGCACTTCGGCCCGGGCGACGTCGTCTCCGCAGCGACCGGTTGGCAGGAGTACGGCGTCGTCGCGGCCACGGCCGTGCGGCGCGTCGACCCTGATGAGGCGCCCGTCTCGACGGCCTTGGGCATACGTGGCATGCCGGGGCTGACCGCCTACGGCGCGATCCGGGAGATCGGGCGTCCGCAGCGGGGCGAGACGGTCGTGGTCGCTGCCGCGACCGGCGCCGTCGGTTCGCTCGCCGGCCAGATGGCCAGGCTGGCCGGGGCACGAGTCGTCGGCATCGCTGGGGGTGAGCGAAAGGCCGCCTGGCTGCGTGAGGCGGGATTCGACGTCGCTCTCGACCATCGGGACCCAGCGTTCGAGACTCGTCTCGCAGAGGCCACCCCTGACGGGATCGACGTCTACGTCGAGAACGTCGGCGGGCGAGTCTGGCAGGCGGTCTGGCCCCGTCTCAACAGGCACGCGCGAGTTCCGGTCTGCGGGGTCGCCGCGGCGTACAGCACGACCAGCACCCGAGTCGACACCGACGTCGCGGGGCTGATGTCGGGATTGGTGACGCGGAGCATCACACTGCGTGGGTTCGTCTTCAGCGACTTCGAGCATCTGCGGCCGACCTTCGAGCGAGAGGTTGCCGATTGGCTCCGCTCCGGAGCGGTGAGTCACCACGAGGACATCGTCGACGGGCTGGCCAATGCGCCGGCCGCCTTCCTGGGCATGCTTGCCGGTGAGCACCTCGGCAAACGCCTGGTCCGGGTCTCCGCGGGGTCCGGCTCCTAGACTCAGGCGAGCATCGCCTGGATCTCCGTGGTCGCCGTCTTGGCGGCCTCGGCCTCGGAGACGGCGATGCCGCCGGACTTGATCACACGTGCCACGCCGCGGCGTAGGTCGTCGCGATAGCGGGCCTCGATCACGTCGAACTCGAGGTTCTTCACGTAGATCCGCAGCCGATCGCGCAACGCACCGTCGGTGTGGGCCGCGCTGACGACCTCGGGGAGGAGGCTGGTGGAGACCAGCAGCGAGTGGGCGACCTTGCGTGCCCGCTCGTCACGCATGCCGAGCAGGATCTCCTGCTCCGAGGAGCGGATGATGTGGTCCTTCCACCAGTCGAACTCCTGCTCGGAATCGATCGCGACCAGCTCGACGTTCTGCTGGAGCAGCGTCCGGGTGAGACCGTCGACGGCGTACCGGATGTAGCTGTTGCGCTCCTCCGGCGCCAGGTCGGCCACGTAGGCCTGGAGGTCGCGCCTCGCGTCTGTCGCCGAGAAGCAGTAGCGCCGGATGCCGTGGATGTTGGGATCCAGGAGGCCGTACTCGTAGTTCATCACGCGGAACGGGTTGAGCCCGCTCTCCAGCTCGGCCGGGCGAGCCAGGTGCGCCGCGGAGGACGAGAAGGCCCACGGGTCGGTGGGCCGTGCAGTCCCGGTCATCAGGTCCTGGAAGATCGGGCCGCCGTAGAAGCGGTGGGGGAGCAGGGTGCCGGGACCGCGCGAGTACGCGATGCTCACGCCTGCGGCCTGGGCCTTACGCAGGAAACGGTTGTTGTCCAGATAGGTCAACGACGCGGTGAAGCGGGTCAGCGGCGACCGGCGCAGCTCGCCGAGGTGGAAGACGGCGTCGAGGAAGCGATCCACCCAGTCCTCGCCCCACACCTCGAGCGCGGCAGCTGCGATCTCGCGGCCGGTCTCGGTGTCGGGGCCGGAGTAGCGCGCGCCGACGGTGGCACAGCCGAACAGAGCCAGCAGCGCGGCCGCGGGGGAGTCGAACCCGGCTCTGCCGCTGGCCGACCGGATGAGCAGGCCCAGCGACGAGGTGAGCCGGCCGAACGCGGACGAGGTGTCGAGGGCGATCGCCGGTTCGAGCTGGGAGAGCAGCCGTAGCCCCTCGGGAGTGAACTCGCGCTGCTGCTCGCCGAGCCCCATCGACGCCATCACGAACTCGCCGAGGACCCGGGTCTGCTCGGGTGTGCGGCTCGGGTAGCTGTCGTCCTCCAGCGCGTGCTGGATCTCGACGGCCACCGGGGCGGCGGCGCTGCGGGCGACGAGGCCGAGGAAGTCGAGGAGTTCGCGGCGCCGACGGTTCGAGAACGGCACGTCGCGGGTCCGGCGGTTGGCCGCGATCGCGATCTCGGCCAAGGACACCATCGGACCGTAGCGGCCACTCGTGCCTGACCCGGCGTAGGAGTGCACCACACCGTTTCGCACCCACTGGTTGACCGCCTGGCGGCTGACGCCGACGGTGCGGGACGCCTCCGCCTGCGTGATCAGATCGACGGGCTCGTCGACGGCGGTGACCGACTTGGTGCGAAGCCGCTCTGCGGCACGCTCGAGCGCACGCACCAGTTCGGCGACGGGGACTGCGCCGCTCTCCCCGAGGGTGAGGGCGAGTCGCTCGAGTGCGATCGAGATGGACTCGTCACGTTGGTTCTGCATGATGGCTCGATCCTAGAGCGGCCACGCCTGAACCTGAGTCGAATCGCCCGAGGCCGACCATGGCATTCTAATTGTCGGTCAATGATGTTATCGGTCAGTATCGTCGCGCGCGCCCGGCGGGGCAAGGAGCAGTATCCTCTCGTCATTGCCCGTGTAACGGTGAGATCGCCTGGCGAGGCGAAACTATGTTTGTAATGATGGTTATATGACTTCCAATAGTGATTCTGTGTGCCGGGACGTGTTCGTCGGAGGCGACTGGCGCGCTGGCGGAGCCGGCGAGTTCGAGGTGCTGAACCCAGCCGACGGCAGCCTCGTCTCAGCGATCTCCGACGGTACCGAGGCAGACGGCACCGCTGCCGTCGACGCCGCGGCGGCGGCCCTGCCCGGCTGGGCGTCCACCCCGCCGCGTGAACGCTCCGAGCTCCTCCGCCGTACGTTCGAGCTGATGCTGCGCGACCGCGAGGAGCTGGCTGCGCTGATCAGCGCGGAGAACGGCAAGGCGCTCGCCGACGCTCGTGCCGAGGTGGCGTACGCCGCGGAGTTCTTCCGCTGGTTCGCCGAGGAGGCCGTGCGCTCGGCCGGCGACTACGGGGTAGCGCCGGCCGGCGGCAGCCGTACGATCGTCACCCACAAGCCGGTCGGCGTCGCCGCCCTGGTCACGCCGTGGAACTTCCCGGCGGCGATGGCTACGCGCAAGCTCGCGCCTGCGCTCGCCGCGGGTTGTACCACCGTGCTGAAGCCGGCCTCCCTGACCCCGCTGACGACGCTCGCCATCGTGCGCCTCATGGTCGAGGCCGGTCTGCCGGCCGGCGTCGTCAACGTCGTGCCGAGCAAGCGCTCCGGTCCGTTGGTGTCGACGTGGCTCACCGACCCGAGGGTCCGCAAGATCTCCTTCACCGGGTCGACCGAGGTCGGCCAGACCCTGCTGCGCGAGGCCGCGGGCAGGGTCCTGAACACGTCGATGGAGCTCGGCGGCAATGCGCCGTTCGTGATCACCGAGGATGCGGATCTCGACCTCGCCGTCGAGGCGGCGATGGTGGCGAAGTTCCGTGGTGGCGGCCAAGCCTGCACCGCTGCCAACCGGTTCTACGTCCATGCTGACATCGCCGACGCCTTCGTCGAGCGCTTCGGTGCGGCGATCGAGAAGCTCAGCGTGGGGCCGGCGGCCGAGGGACACGACATCGGTCCGCTGATCTCCGCCGACGCCGTTGCCGACGTCTCCGGTCTGGTCGACAAGGCCGTCGCGGACGGTGCCCGGATCAGTCACCGGGCGACGGCTCCGAGCGGCACCGGCTTCTACTACCCGCCGACCCTCCTTGTCGATGTGAAGCCCGACTCCGCAATCGTCGCGAACGAGATCTTCGGACCGGTGGCGCCGATCGTCACCTGGACCGACGAGGCCGAGATGCTGCGCATGGTCAACGACACCGAGATGGGGCTGGCGGCGTACGTCATCTCCGGCGAGCTCGGCAGGGCGCTGCACATCTCCGAGCGGATCGACGCCGGCATGGTCGGGGTCAACCGCGGTCTCGTCTCCGACCCCTCGGCGCCATTCGGCGGGATGAAGCAGAGCGGCCTGGGCCGCGAGGGCGCCCGCGCCGGTCTGGAGGAGTTCCTCGAGACCCAGTACTTCGCCGTGCACTGGCCGGCGTGACAACCGATCCGAAGGAGAACCACGATGAGTGACATGCTGCAGGACAGGCTCGACATCGAGAAGGCGCTGCGCCACTACGCGATCGGGCTCGACGAGCGTCGCTGGGAGGAGTGGGACCTGGCCTTCGCCCCGGAGGCGGCGATCGACTTCACCCCAATGGGCGGCAAGCGCGAGACGCCGGACGAGATGCGTGCGCGGCTGAGCAAGCCCGATCCCGCTTGGCTGTTCGCCCAGCACCCGCTGTACAACACGGTGATCGAGCTCGACGGCGACACCGCGACGGCCTTCTCGCACTACCAGATGGAGACCGGACGCCGCGGTGACGCCGAGGGCGAGATCATCCGGATCTCGGGCGGGGGAGCCTACGAGGACACCCTCGTACGCACAGCGGCCGGCTGGCGCATCACCGAGCGCAAGGTCTTCATGAAGTGGAAGGAGACCCGGCGGGTGAAGGACGAGGTCACCCGCGGCTGAGGATGCGACGCGCCCGTGCCAGCACGGGCGCGTCGACCATTGCGCCGTCGACGACGACCACGCCGCCACCGCCTGCCGTCATCGCCTCGACGATCCGCCTCGCCCAGGCGATCTCCTCCTCGGTCGGGGAGAACGCGGCATTCACGGTCTCGACCTGGCGCGGATGGATGCAGAGCTTCGCGGCGAGGCCGAGCTCGCCGGACACCGCCAGGTCGGCATCCAGCTGAGCGGGGTCGTCGAGCCGGACCGTGACGCCGTCGATCGGCCCCGGAAGCCCGGCGGCCGCCGAGGCCACGACCAGCCGGCCGCGGCTGTAGGCCATCGCTGCGTACGATGCATGGTCGACGCCCAGCTCGGCGGCGAGGTCGACGGTGCCGAGGGCAAGTCGCGCCACACCCTCGACCGCCGCGATCGCGTCGGCGTCGCGTACGCCGACGGCGGTCTCGACGAGGGCGATCACCGGCTCCCCGGCGAGCCGGGTGACGGTGTCGGTGACCGCGGCGGCCGAGTCCGACTTGGGCAGCATCACCGCCGCGCCGGTCCCGGCCAGTGCGGCGACCTCGGAGTCATGGGTCGGCGTACCGACGCCGTTGATCCGGACGGCGGCGCGGTTGCCCTCGGCAAGCCAGGCCAGTACGTGGGTGAGTGCGGCCTCCTTGGCTGCCGGTGCGACGGCGTCCTCCAGATCGAGGACCACGACGTCGGCGCCACTGGCCGCTGCCTTGGTGAACCGCTCGGGGCGATCACCGGGGACGAACAGCAGGCTGCGGGCACCGGCGACGTCGATCGTGGCGCTCATGCGAGCACTGCCGTGAAACGCCAGTCGAGCACGGGGCGGATCTCGTCCTCGGCGCCGCGGGCATTCACCTGTGAGCGGAGGTGGACCAGGCCGCCACCGCCGGGCAACGGCTCCAGCCGGGTGACCGACAGCGTCGAACCGAGTGCGTCGTCCTCGTGCACGGGTCCTACGTGGTCGCAGCCCTCCCAGCCGGTGACCGTCACCATCGACGGCAGCGCCCGTGTCGCCTGGTGGAAGGCCAGCCCGATGGTGTGACCGCCGTAGACCAGGCGCCGGCCGCCGGCTGCGGCGGCATCGTGATGCACCGCCGCGAGATTGCCGGTGAGGCGGGCGAGCTCCGGAGCGCTGGAGACGACGTCGCGGCCCTCGATCGTCCAGGTCTCGCCGAGCTCGAGGTCGGCGAAGTGTCGGCCGGAGACGTGCGAGCGGAACGCGGTGAGGTCCCAGGCGGCCACCGGTGCGGTCAGGTCGGCGCGGCCGGGTGCGCGGCCGATCGCGTCCAAGTCGTCGCGTCGTGCGAGGGCCGGCGCGTCGTGCGAGGAGAGCGGGATCATCGCGCACCGCCAGTAGTCGAGCACCGGGCGGTCGAGCTGGTCGCTGGTGACGATGTGCAGCGCCACCAGACCGGTGGGTCGCCGACCCGGTTTGCGACTGGTCTCACGCAGGCCGTCCACCGTGGTCACGGTCCGCAGCGTGTCGCCGGGCGCGGGGAAGCGACGGAACGCGAGGCCGCGGTAGAACAGGTTGGCCTTCACGTGCTGGGTCACCGCCGTGGACTGACCGATCGAGACGTCCCACACCAGCGCCGGGGAGATCAGGCCGGAGGAACCGGTGACCTGTCTGGCGAGCTCGTGGTCCAGACCGAGCCGCAGCCGGTTGCCCACGATGCCACGGTGAGTGGCGGCGAGGCCGTCCGTGAGGGTCAGCGCCGGGGCGTCGTCGAATACCTGGCCGACCTCAAGCTCGTCCGCGTACGGCCCGCGGATCACGTTCGTGGGGATCGGGATGCTCACGCTCACGCATCCTCCAGGATGAGCTTGGCCGCATGCCAGGCCAGCGCCTGGGTGGGAGCGGAGGTGTTGCCCGAAGGCTGCCGGGGGAAGACCGAGGCGTCGACCACGCGGACGCCCTCGACGCCGCGGACGCGCAGGCGGGAGTCGACCACGTCGTCGCTGTCGGGACCGATCGCACAGCTGCCCAACGGGTGGTAGCCCGAGGAGCCGGAATAGAGACCCAGACGTTCGAAGTCTGACTCGGTCCGGACGTCAGGTCCGGGGGTGCGCTCCTCGGTGACGAGGTCGGCCACGGGCCCGCTGGCGAACAGCTCGCGCATCCGGCCACCGACCTTGGACAGGATCCGGCGGTCGTCCTCGGTGTCGAGGAAGTTGGGCTGGATCGCCACCGGATCGTCGGGGTCCGCACCGGTGATGTGGATGTGTCCCCTGCTGGTCGGCCGGAGCGGATAGGCGGCCACCATCAGACCGGGCTCGTCCTCGACGGAGAGCTTGTCGTTGTGCATGGTGGCGGCCTTCATCGAGATCGGGTTGAAGAACCCGATCGTGTCCGGCCGCGCGGACGTCTCGTCTGCCTTGAAGTAGATCAGGGAGGTGGCCGATCCCTGGGCGATGATTCCGTTGCGACGCAGCAGATACCTCGCCCCCTGGGTCATCCGCTTCATCGAGCTGTCGACCAGGGGGTTGAAGCCGTTCTCCGCGGGCGTCGTGCCCTTGATCCGGTACATGAACCGCAGGCCGCGGTGCTCGTTGAGTCGCTCCCCGACGTTCGGGCTCTCGGCCACCTGCTTGACCCCGGCAGCGGCGAGGATGTCGCCGCGACCGATGCCCGAGCGCTCCAAAAGGACGGGGGAGTCGAGCGAGCCGCCGCAGACCAGCACCTCGCGCCTGGCCTTGATCTCGATCGTCGAGCCTTTGCGGCGCGCCTGGATGCCCACAGCACGGGTGCCGTCGAAGAGGATCCGGCTCACGTCGGTGCGGGTCATGACAGTGACGTTGGAGCGCCGCATGGCGGGCCGGAGGAAGGCGTTCGCCGCGGTCACGCGCAGGCCGTGACGGGTGGAGAACTGGGTGTAGCCCGTACGGACGTCGTCAGAGCCGTTGATGTCCAGCACCCGACGTGCACCGAGCGCCGAGGCCGACTCCATGAACGCCTCCGAGACCGGCTCGGTCGGTGCGGTCAGCTCGACGTTGACGGGACCGTTGCCGCCGTGCAGGTCGGAGGCGCCGAGCTGGAAGGACTCGATCTCGCGGTACGCATTCAGGAAGGTGTCCCAACCCCAGCCCTCGTTGCCGTCCTCGACGAGGCTGTCGAAGTCATCGGCCCAGCCGCGGTTCCAGACCAGACCGTTGATCGTGGTCGAACCACCCAGGACGCGTCCGCGCCACCAGGCGTCGACCGAGCTGTCCGGACCGAACGGTCCTGCGGTGAACTTCTTGGCGTACCTCGGCGAGTGCATCGTGAAGTAGAAGCCCTTGGGCACCCGGTGCATGGGGTTGCGGTCGGTCCCGCCGGCCTCGATCACCAGGATGCTGGCCCTCGAGCCGGCCGAGAGCCGGTCGGCCAACACCGAACCGCCGGCTCCGGACCCGATGATGATGTAGTCGAACTCCACGTTGATGGTTCCTCTCGTTCCTGCTTGGGTGCGGTGCGCTGAGGCTCAGGCCGGCGCCAAGGTGTCGAGCACCTGGGCGGCGATGCGGTCGAAGTGCTGAGCAGCGGTGCCAAGGGTGAGGGCGTCGGTCGTGGCGCGCTTGAAGTAGAGCTGTGGCGAGCCCTCCCAGGTGAAGCCGAGCCCGCCATGCATCTGGATGGCGCTCGCGCTGACGAACGAGTAGGCCTCGCTCGCCAGGGCCTGCGCCAGGCTCGCCGCCAGCTCGGGATCGTCGCTGCCGTCCATCAGCGCCCAGGCGCCGTGGTACGCCGCCGATCTCGCCGTCTCCACCTGGACGAGCATGTTCGCGCACCGGTGCTTGACCGCCTGATAGGCACCGACCGGCTGCCCGAACTGCTTACGTGTGCTGACGTGCGCGACGGTGGCATCCAGCATCCGCTGGCTGCCACCGACCTGCTCCACGGCGAGCAGCACCGACGCGACCTGGGCGGCCCGGGTGACGGCCGCAACGGCCTCGGCGCCGGTGGCGAGCAGGCGGGCGGGGGTGTCGGCGAAGGTGATCCCTGCCTGGCGACGCGTCATGTCGAGGGTGTTCAACGGCGTACGCTCCAGGCCCGTGGCCACGCCTTCGACGGCAAAGAGCGCAGGACCGGACTCGGTGGCGGCCAGGACCAGCAGGATGTCGGCCGTGCCACCGTCTGGGACCTGGGAGACCGAGCCGTTCAGGGTCCAGCCGCCCTCTCCGCCAGCAGCGCTGACCGTGATCGCGGCCTCGTCGAGCGTGCCGTCGGAGAGAGGCGCGACGAGCGTGGCGACCTTCTCCCCGCTGCACAGCGGGGGGAGAAGATCGGTCTTGGCGCTCTCATCGTCGATCGCGACGAGAGCAGGCATCGCGAGAGCGAGCGTGCCGAGCACGGGGCCACAGACGAGGGCTGCGCCGAGCTCCTCGACGACGATCGCCTGAGCGACCAGGCCGGCGTCGTCCCCGCCGTACGCCTCGGGGACGGCGAGGCCGAGCACACCGATCTCGGTGCCCAGTCGGCGCCACAGGGCCGGGTCGTGGCCGGTCTCGGTCTCCATCGTCTCGCGCACCGCAGACTCCGGGGCGAACTCGGAACAGAACTCGCGCACCATCGCGCGCAGCTCGGTCAGCTCTTCGCTGAACTCGAACTCGGGGGTGAGGAGTGTCATCGGGGGATGTCCTTCCAGGCGATTCCCTTGTCGGCACGGAGCTCCTGCGGGAGCTTGAGTACGCGCTCACCCAGGACGTTGCGGAGGATCTCGGAGGTGCCGCCCTCCAGCGTGGTGGCACGAGAGCGGAGGTACTTGCGCTGGATCGCGGTCGGGCCGGACTCGTCGTCGGGCGCGTCCAGCGAATAGGTGTCGATCAAGGTGCCCTCGGGGCCGAGCAGCTCGATGCAGAACTCATAGATGTTCTGGGTCAGCTCGGAGTTGAGCAGCTTGAGGATCGCGCTCTCCGGGCCGACGACGCCCTTGGAGGCCGTCACCTTCGCCCGGTTGCCGGTCAGGCGCTGGCTCTCGGCCCTGGCCCACAGCCGGACCAGGCGTTCGCGCAAGATCGGGGTGTGCTGCTCGGGATGGGCGGCCCAGAGCTCGAGGGCATCGCCGATCGCGCCGCTGCCGCGGGCGGCGACCCGGTCGCCGAGCGAGTTGCGCTCGTCTCCCAGCGTGCTGTTGGCGACGATCCAGCCTTCGCCGACGTCGCCGAAGCGCTGGCTGTCGGGGATGAACACGTCGTCGAGGAAGACCTCGTTGAATGCCGCCCGCCCGGTCAGCTGACGCAGCGGCCGGACCTCGATGCCCGGGGTCTCCATGTCGACGATGAAGTAGGTGAGTCCCTTGTGCTTCGGTACGTCGGGGTCGGTCCGGGCCAGGAGGATCGCCCAGCGGGACAGGTGAGCCAGGCTGTTCCACACCTTCTGACCGTTGACCCGCCAGCCGTCGCCGTCACGTACGGCGCGGGTGGCGAGACCGGCGAGGTCGGAGCCGGCACCGGGCTCGCTGAAGAGCTGGCACCACTTCTCCTCGCCCGTGGCGAGGGGCCGTAGGAGCCGGCCGGCGAGGGCGTCGTCGGCGTACCGACGGATGGTGCCGGCCACGATGCCGTAGCCGATCGTGTTGACGGTTCTAGGCTCCGGGCCCCCCGCGTCGCGCAGGATCCGGTTGGCGACGGCCTGCAACGACCGGGGGGCGTCCATCCCGCCGAGCCCGACAGGAAAGTGCACCCAGGTCAGCCCGGCGTCGTACCAGGCGCCCATCAGCTCGGGCAGAGAGGTGGTGGGCGGCGGATGCTCGGCGACCACCCGGCGGGCGGCATCCTCGACCAGGGTTCGGCTGTCGGTCTCGGTGGACGCTGTTGTCATGGTGATCCTTTGTGACGGTGGTGCTGATCGATGCGACCCTATCTTGTTCAAGATACCTTTAACAGGTGAGTAGGATCACTGCAATAGCATTGCGATGGTGGCTCGCTCAGGCGAGCACGGCGTCGCCGACCCGCTTTCCCGGGGTGAAGCTCACCGGGAGCGACTCGGGGCCGACCACGGTCGGGGTCTCGAGGCTCTGCACCCAGGTCATGGGGCCGGCGGGCCGCAGGTCGGGCAGTCGGGTGACCAGCGCAGTGAACATGGCGACGAGCTCGGCGCGGGCCAGGTGCGTGCCGAGGCAGAAGTGCCGTCCGGCTCCGAAGGACAGGTGCGGGTTGGGTGAGCGGCTGATGTCGAACGTGTCGGGGTCGCTGAAGACCTCGGGGTCACGGTTGGCCGCTCCGTAGTAGACGGCCACCTTCTGGCCCTTGCGGATCTCGACACCGCCGATCACGGCGTCAGCCTGCAAGGTGCGTCGCATCGAGACGATCGGTGGGTCGAACCGCAGGATCTCCTCGACGGCCTGTGGAACGAGACTGGGGTCCTCGACGAGCGCCCGGTGTGCCTCCGGGTTCTCGAAGAGACGCTGCATGCCGGTGGCCAGGGCGTTGCGTGAGGTGTCGCTCCCCGCGCTGACCAGCAGCTGGAAGTCCAGCTGGAACTGGTAGTCGTCGAACGGGATGTCCATCACGACGCCGTTGGCGATCCGGGTCAGCATGTCGTCGCGGGGCGTGTCGAGGCGCTCCTTGCGAGCCTCGTCCGCCCACTGGTACATCGTGGTCGCAGCGGCGAGACCCTCGCCGCTGGTCTGGTCCGCCCCGCGGGCCAGGGTGGCGGCGGCCTCGAACATGACCAGCGACTTCTCCCGCGGCAGCCCGATCAGGTCGGCCATCACGAAGCTGGCCATCCGACCCGCGATGTCCTCGACGAAGTCGCACTCGCCCTTCTCGATGACGCGGTCGATGATGTCGTCGACCAGCTCCTCGAGCCGTTCCTCGCCGGACCGGACCGCCAGCACGCCGAGCTCCGGGCTGAGGAACTTGCGGTGCTCGGTGTGGTGCGGCGGGTCGGAGAAGATGAGGTGCTTGTGGGTCTCGTCTCCTGCGACGGCGGCGTCGTTGATGATCACGGTCGGTGCGTTCGCGAAGGTGTCGGAGTCGGTCTCGACAGCCTTGACGTCGGCGTAGCGGGTGATGGCGAAGTAGCCGGGGCCGCCGTAGGACTCCTCGTGCCAGTGCACGGGGTCGTTCTCGCGCAGGTAGCGGTAGGCGTCGTAGGGCGGGCCGGAGGCGAACGTGGTCGGGTCGAGAAGGTTGATCTCCATAATGATGGAGCCTACCTTTTTAAATAAGGTTGTACTAGTGTTCTAACCTAACTGGAACATCCCTTAAGGAGGACCCGATGACGGCAACATCGCTGCGCCATCGCACCTATCGGACACAGAACCCGGCCACGGGAGAGCTGCTGCGCGAGTACCCGTTCGTCGAGGACGGCGAGCTGGAGGAGAGGCTCGCCAAGGCCCATTCCGCCTACCTCGCCTGGCGCGACGTCCCGGTCGCTGAGAAGGTCGCTCTCTTCCTCAAGGTCGCCGACCTGATCGAGGCGAAGCTCCCCGAGCTCGCCCATCAGACGACCCTCGAGATGGGCAAGGTCCTCCCGCACTCGCTGATGGAGGGTGCCGGCGCCGTGGAGATGTTCCGCTACTACGCGAAGTACGGCGAGGAGCTGCTCGCCGACGAACCGATCGACGTGCCGAACTTCTCGAAGGTGGTCCTGCGCCGCGAAGCGGTTGGCGTCGTGCTCGGCATCGAGCCCTGGAACGCGCCGCTCTACCAGGCGATGCGCGCCACCGCGCCGAACCTCATGCTCGGCAACACCGTGATGGTCAAGCCTGCCGAGATCTGTGCCGGCTCGACGCTGATGTACGACGAGATCTTCCTCGAGGCGGGCTTCCCCGAGGGCTGCTACCAGACGCTGCTCGCCTCGACCGACCAGTGCTCGACGCTGATCGCCGATGACCGTGTTCGCGCCGTCACCCTGACGGGGTCGGACCGTGCCGGCTCCGCGGTCGGTGCTCAGGCGGGCGAGCACATCAAGCCCGTGGTGCTCGAGCTCGGTGGTTCGGACGCGTTCGTCGTCCTCGACTCGGCCGACATCGACCTCGCCGCCGGCACCGCGGCCGTGTGCCGCCTCGTCCTCGGCGGTCAGGCCTGCGCCCTGCCGAAGCGCGTCATCGTGACCGACAGCGTGGCCGACGAGTTCACCGAGAAGTACGTCGCGGCCTTCGCCGCCCAGGTGCTCGGCGACCCGTTCGACGAAGCCTCCACCATCGGGCCGATGTCGAGCCAGGCCGCTGCTGACCTGCTCCAGGAGCAGATGGACGACGCGATCGCCAAGGGTGCCACCGTGCTGCTCGAGGGTGGCAAGGTCGATGGCCCCGGCTCCTACTTCAAGCCGGCCGTGATCACGGGCGTCACGCCCCAGATGCGAGTCTTCATCGAGGAGCCCTTCGGCCCCCTCGGCATGATTTTCCGGGTCAGCGACGCAGATGCGGCCGTCGAGCTGGCCAACTCCAGCCCCTACGGTCTCGGCGGAGCCGTCTTCGGTGAGCAGGAGGAGGCCCTCCGGGTCGCTGCTCGCCTCGACACCGGTGGTGTGGGGATCAACGCGTTCCTCGGCTCCCCGACGGAGGTGCCCTTCGGTGGCACCAAGCGCTCCGGTGTGGGACGCGAGCTAGGCCGTAGCGGCATGGACCAGTTCGCCAACATGAAGACGTACGCCATCGGCTGATCGGTTCCCACGACCCGACCACCCGACGTCTCCCGATGCAGGAACGGAGATCTGAGATCACTACGCGCCGCACCGTCTCACCCCGACGGAGCTACACCAAGGCCGAGCTCGACGCCATCGCCCAGGGCTACCGCACCTGGGGTCGGTGGGGGCCTGATGATGAGGCCGGGTCACTCAACTACATCACCCCCGAGCGGATCTCTGCTGCCGGTGCCCTCATCCGCACCGGCAGGGCGTTCTCGCTGGCCATCCCGCTGGACCGCAACGGCCCGATGCCGGCACGCACGGCACGGGTCAACCCCCAGCACATGATGTACAAGCACGGTGGCGACCTGCTGGCCGACTGGGAGAACGCCCAGCACGGCATGCAGTCGACCGACGACGGCGTCTACATGCCGTTGCAGTGCGCCACCCAGTGGGACGCCTTCTGCCACGTCTTCTATGACGGGGTGACCTACAACGGTCACGGTCCGCAGACGGTGACGAGCCAGGGCGCGGTGCACAACAGCATCGCGCAGGTCGCCGACCGGGTGGTCGGCCGCGGGGTGCTGCTCGACTTCCCCCGGTTCTACGGCGTCGACTGGCTCGAGCCCGAGGAGGCGATCCAGGACCTCGATGTCGAGGCCTGCGCGAAGGCACAAGGAGTGGAGATCGGCGAGGGCGACATCGTGCTGATCCGCACCGGGCACATGCGTCGGCGACGCGAGGAGGGAGAAGAGCACTGGGGCGACTACGCCGCCGGGCCTGCGCCCGGCCTCGGCGTCAGCGCGGCCGACTACCTGCTGCCGCGTCGGATCGCGGCGGTCGCCTCGGACACCTGGGGCCTGGAGACCGTGCCGAGCGAGTCGCTGCCCGAGGCGAAGTTCGCGCTGCACGTCATCTTCCTGGTCAACGCCGGCGTGCTGATCGGCGAGATGTGGGACCTCGACGCGCTGGCTGCCGACTGTGCTGCAGACGGGGTCTACGAGTTCTTCCTCTCGGCCCAGCCCCTGACGGTGACGGGAGCGGTCGGCTCGCCGCTCAACCCGATCGCCGTGAAATGACGACACAAGAGAGGACAACCATGTCCGACTACCGCTTCATCACCTACGAGGAGCTCGATGAGGGGACGATCGCGCGGATCACCCTCAACCGTCCCCGTTACCGCAACGCCCAGAACCGCGGACTGCTCGTCGAGCTCGACGAGGCGATGCTCCGTGCCGAGGCCGACGACACCGTGCGCGTAGTCATCCTCGGCGGCAACGGAATGACGTTCTCGTCCGGCCACGACATGGGTACGCCGGAACGTGCCGCCGAGCGGGCAGAGGGCCCGGAGCAGCACGAGACCTTCCGCGACCACGGGGCCACCCGACTCAGCACCGAGAAGCGGATGACCCAGGAGTGGCATTACTACTACCAGAACTCGTTGCGGTGGCGGAACCTGCGCAAGATCACCATCGCCTCGGTCCAGGGGCCTGTGCACGCCGCCGGTCTGACCTTCGCGTGGTCGTGCGACCTGATCGTCGGGGCCGAGGGGACCACCTTCTCCGACCCGGTCGGTACGCGGCTGGGCATGTGCGGTGTCGAGTACTTCGCGCACCCGTGGGAGTTCGGTCTGCGGCGTACCAAGGAGCTGATGCTCACCGGTGGAGAGGTCGGGATCGAGGAGGCGCAGCGGATCGGCATGGTCAGCCAGATCTTCCCTGCCGACGAGTTGGAGCAGCGCACCCTCGACTACGCCCGGGAGATCGCCAAGCGGCCCACGATGACCGCCCTGATGATCAAGGAGGCGGTCAACCAGACGCAGGACAACATGGGCTTCTACAACTCCCTGCAGGCATGCTTCAGCCTGCACCAGATCAACCATTCCCATTGGGCCGAGATCCATGGCGGGCGCGTCGCTCACGCCACGGTGGAGGACGGCGCCGTCGACTGGCGCAAGAAGGTCTCCTCGGCCAACCCGGATCAGGACCCGCTGCAGCCGGGGGCGGTGCAGCGATGAGTGCCGAGTGGGTCGATCGCGACGCCGACTGGAGTCCGGACTACGGGTCGCTACTGCGCCTGGACGGTGAGGTCCATGTGGTCCTCGGTGGCGGGTTCGGCATCGGGCTGCAGACCTGCCGTGCGCTTGCGGCGAACGGTGCGACGGTCGTCTGCGTCGACCGTGACGAGGAGCGAGCCTCGCTGGTCGCCAAGGAGGTTGGCGGCGTCGCCTGGACGGGGGACATCACCGACCGTGACGCGATGGCCGCGCTCTTCGACTTCGTCGAGGAGACCTGCGGTCGTCTTGACGGCGTGGTCGACATCGTCGGGCTCGCGATGTACAAGCCGATGGTCGAGCTCAGCGACGACGACTGGACCTGGCATCTGGACATCGTCGTCAAGCACGCCTACCTCGCGCTCACCTTCGCCAGCCGCCTCATGGAGAAGCTGGGCAGCGGCGGGACGATCTCGTTCGTCGCGTCCGTCGCCGGCATGACCAGCTCCCCGAAGACGAGTGCGTACGGCGCGATGAAGGCGGCGCTGATGTCGCTGGTCCGCACCTCCGCCGTCGAGCTCGGTCCACTCGGCATCCGGGTCAACGCCGCGGCACCCGGCGTGGTGCGTACGCCACGCCAGCAGGCGAACCCACGCTGGACCCACGAGCTGGTCACCGCCAACGTCGAGAACACGCCGCTGCGCAAGGTCGCCTACCCCTCGGACATCGCCAGCGTGCTGCTCTTCCTGAGCTCGCCGCTGTCCGGTCACGTGACCGGACAGACGATCACCGTCGACGGCGGCAACAGCATCGTCTTCAACGTGGTCTCCCCGGAGCCCGAGGCGAAGGCCTGAACCGACGAAGCCGCGGTAGCCATCGATGGCTACCGCGGCTTCGTGCGTCACTGCGGCTCGGGCGCTCAGCCCGTGGCGACCTCGAGAGGGTCGAATTCGGCACCTGGGGGATAGACGTTGTTGAACAGCGGTACGCCCTCCTCGGTGAGTGCCGCGTCGGTGCCCGACCAGCCCGCCTCCGTGCGGGTCATCGTCACCGTGACCAGCGGCAGGCGCGGGCCCGAGCCGTCCTCGGTGCGCGGGTCCTCCACGCTGAGCACCGCCGGCCCGTCCGGGCGCAGCTCGATCCTCGGGCCGGCCAGCCGGACGAAGAGCAGACCCCCGTGGCCGGCGAGCCTCAGGTCGCCATGGAACGCCAGCAGCGAGGGCGTGCTGGACGCCGGATCGGCGGGATAGACCACGAGCTGAGGGTCGTCGCGGGTCAGCAGTGCACCGGCGGAGACCGAGGCGCGGGCGTCAGGGAGCGCCGCGACGTACCTCAGGAAGCTGGCTCGAACGCTCCAGCGCAGTTCCCCTCCGGTCGGCTCAGGCATCGGTGGCCGTCTCCAGCAGGTGCTCGACCCGCAGGGTCGAGACGATCTCGCGCTTGACGATCTTGCCGCTGGGGGTGCGCGGCAGCTCGTCGGGCACCAAGGCGATCCGGGCCGGCACCTTGAAGGCGGCCAGGCTCTCGGCCGCGACGGCCCGAAGGTCCTCGGCCGTCAGCGTGCTCCCGGCGCGTACGCGGGCCACGGCCACCAGCTCCTCGCCCAGGCTGGGATGCGGGGCGCCGAAGGCGGCCGCCTCGAGCACGTCGGGGTGGGCGGTGAGCACGGTCTCGACCTCGGCGCAGTAGATGTTCTCGCCGCCCCGGATCACGGTGTCCTTGAGACGGCCGACGATGTAGACCAGGCCATCCTCGTCGATCCGGCCGAGGTCGCCGGTGTGGAACCATCCGTTGCGGAAGTCGTCGGCGTCCGGAGCGTCGAAGTAGCCGCTGACGACCTGCGGACCGCGGACGGCGATCTCGCCGACCTCGCCCTGGGGCACCTCGTTGTCGTCCTCGTCCAGGACGGCGACGTGGGCTGTCGGCAAGGGCCGGCCGACGCTGTCGGGATGCACCGCGAACTCGTGCGGCGGGATGGACATGACACCCGACGTCGTCTCGGTCAGGCCGTAGCCGGTGCGCGGGGTGATCTGATCGCCGAAGCGCTTCTTCATCGCTTCCACGACCTGGAGCGAGGCGGCCGAGCCGCCCATCCCGAGGGCACGCAGGCTGCTGAGGTCGCGGTCGGTGTCACCCGCGGCGTCGAGGAAGGTCTGGACCACGAACGGAGGCCCGGAGAGCTCGTTCACCCGCTCACGCTCGACCAGCTCGACGGCGAGGTCGGCGTTCCACTTGTACATCAGCACCAGGGTGTGGGCCGAGTAGGCGGCGGTGTAGAGCGTGTTCATCCCGGCGATGTGGAACATCGGAAAGGTCATCAGCTTGACCGACGGCAGCGCCGGAAGCACCTGCAGCGGCTCGGTGTCGGAGGCCGGGACCACTCGGACGGCCCGGATCAGCTTGTTGAGCATCGAGGCGGAGTGGTTGCGGTGGCTGTGCAGTGCGCCCTTCGGCCGCCCCGTGGTGCCGGAGGTGTAGAGGATGGTGGAGGGATCCTCGGGCAGCACCTCGACGTCGGGAGCCGTGCTGGGGCCACCGGCGCGAGCCAGCAGGTCGCGGTAGCCCACCACCGCGTTGCGACCGTTGAAGCCGTCCGGAGCCTCTTCGCAGCGCACAGCGACGATCGTGCGTACGCCGCTGGACGCGAGGTCCTCCTCGGCCAGCAGGGCGACGCGCTCTTTGTCGGCGACCAGGACGGCCGGGTGGGAGCCCGCGACGAGGTCGGCCAGCTCGCGAGTGCGCAGCCAGCCGTTGTACGGCACCAGCACCGCGCCGATGAGCTGCGTGGCCCAGAACGTGAAGATGAACTCGGGGTAGTTCCGCATCGCCAGGCCGACATGGTCGCCCTTGCGTACACCGAGCTCCTCTCGGAGAGAGTGGGCGAGGGCGACCACCTCGTTCCACTGCTCGGCGTACGTCCAGCGCTCCTCGCCGTAGACCACCGCGGTGACCTCGGCATGGGCGGCCGTCGACAGGAAGCAGTCGCGCATCGTGCGTGGGTCGCGGTCGAACATCTCCAGGCGTTGGCCGTCGACGACGATCTCGGTGAGGGGGAACGCCCCGTCGGGCGTGGTGAGGAGGCGCAGTCGAGTCGTCTCGTCCAGGGTCATGGTGACTCTTGCCTTTCGCGGAGGGCCCATCTGGCATCCGCCCGGCCTTCCGGGCCCAGCGGCGGCACGTCGCGTCAAGACGCGACGATGCAATACTTGGATTATATAGCAAGATAAGTAGAAGACGATTGTGGGCATGCCTGCAAAGGCCGCGCGACAGGGAGACGACGACATGACAGAGGCGGAGACGGCAGTGGTGGGCGAGACGACATTGGTGACGATCGACCAGGGCGCCTTCCGGGGTGTGCGGGCCGATGCCGGGTGGACCTTCAAGGGGGTTCCGTACGCCGCGCCGCCGGTCGGGGAGGCGCGCTTCGCCGCACCGCGTCCTCCGCTCGCGCACGAGGGCATCGCCGACGCGACCACATGGGGCCCGACGGTCTCGACCCCGCCACAGCGATCCGCGGTCATGGATGCGTTGATCCCCGACCCGCGTCGCCCCGGCGAGAACGGTCTCAACCTCAACCTCTGGACACCCGATCTCGGCGGCTCCGCTCCGGTCCTGGTCTTCATCCACGGTGGCGGGTTCGCCACCGGGACCGGCTCCACGACAGCCTTCGACGGTTCGGCGTTCGCGCGAGACGGCGTGCTGGCCGTGACCATCAACTACCGGCTCGCGGTGGAGGGCTTCGCGCAGCTGCCCGACGCCGCGACGAACCGCGGCCTGCGGGACCAGGTGGCGGCACTGGAGTGGATCCGCGACAACATCGCCGCGTTCGGCGGCGACCCGGCGCAGGTGACTATCGCGGGGGAGTCGGCCGGGGCGATGGCGGTCTGCACGCTGCTCGCCGTCCCGCGCGCCCGCGGACTCTTCCGTCGCGCCATCTCGCAGAGCGGGACCGGGCACCACGTGCACACCCGCGCGAGGGCAGAGGTGGTGGCGGCCGAGCTCGGCCTCGAGCTCGGCGTCGAAGCGACCGCGGCGGCGCTGGCCGAGGTCCCGGTCGGCGAGCTGCACACCGCCACCAACGCGGTGATCACCCGGCTGACCTCGGGCAAGGACCCTCGCTTCGCCGAGTTTCGCCGCCTGGTGTTCCAGCCGGTCGTCGATGGGGACTTCCTGCCGGAACACCCGGTGGACGCGATCGCGGCCGGTGCCGGCGCCGACGTCGAGCTGCTGATCGGCGTCAACGCCGAGGAGTACGGACTCTTCGTCACTCCGACCGGGCTTGCCGGTGCGTTGAACGAGGAGGTCCTCACCGCGACCACCGCCCGGCTCTGCGACGACCCCGCCGCGATGGTCGCCACCTACCGTGCCGAGCTGCCCGAAGCAACGCCCGCCGAGCTGTTCGTGGCCCTGCAGTCCGACTGGTTCTGCGTCGCGCCGACCGACCGCCTGGTCGAGACGCGACGAAAGGCCGGCCGCCCGACGTACGCCTATCAGTTCGCCTGGAGGCCGGCGACGTACGACGGCAGCCTGGGCGCCTGCCACACGCTGGAGATCCCGTTCGTCTTCGACACGCTCGACGACCCGTGGGGGATCGAGCTGCGTGGCGGGGATGCACCCCAGGCGCTGGCCGATCAGATGCACGCCGCCTGGGTGGCGTTCGTGGCCGACGGTGACCCGGGCTGGCCGGCGTACGACGAGGACCGGACGTTCCGTCGACTTGATCTCGAGCCTGCGAGCGTCAGTGATCCGCTGGCCTTCAGCCGGCACGCCTGGGAAGGCATCGCGTTCTGATGACCTCCCTCCGCCTGATCGACGCCCAGATCCACGTCTGGAAGGCTTCGACGCCGGATCGTCCCTGGCCCGCCGACGCCATCGAGCCCCAGCGACCCGACCCGCTGGAGATCCCGGAGGTGCTGAGCGAGATGACCGTAGCCGGGGTCAGTGGTGCACTCCTGCTCGGACCCACGTGGGAGGGCTCGCGCAACGACTACGTGCGGGAGGTGGCCGCGGCCGACCCGTCCCGCTTCGGTGCGATCTGCCGCTTCGCGACGGGGGATCCGCAGGAGGTCGAGCGACTGGCGCACTGGCGCGAGGTCACCGGAATGCGAGCGATTCGGATGTCGCTCAACCGAGGCGATGTCGAGGGAGCGCTCGAGGCGAGCCGAGGCAGCGGATTCTTCGCTGCTGCCGAGCGCTTTGGCGTGCCGCTGAGCATCTATGCTCCGGGCCGCTACGAGCTCTATCGCGCCCTCGCCGAGGAGTTCCCGGGCCTGAAGATCGCGGTCGACCACGCTGCGGTGGAGACCGACGCCGTACCGCTGGCCGAGGCGGTGGCGCCTCTCGCGGACCTGGCCCGCTATCCGGGCATCGCGGTCAAGGCCTCGGCCCTGCCCTGCTTCGTCCGTGAGCCCCACCCCTTCCCCTCCGTCTCCGAGGCGGTCTACCGGCTGGTGGAGGCGTACGGCGCCGAGCGCGTGTTCTTCGGCTCTGACCTGTCCCGTCTGCCGGTGCCCTATGCAGAGCTGGCCGACGTCTTCGTCAACCATCTCCCGGAGCTGAGCGAGGAGGAGCGTGCGCTGGTCGCCGGCCGTGGGCTCACCACCTGGCTGGACTGGACCGAGCCGTTCGATGACTGACCCGGCGGTGGTGCAGGTCCGAGCCGTCGGCCCGATCCTGCAGGTCACCCTCGACCGCCCGCACAAGCGCAACGCGGTGGACCCGGCGATGACCTCGGGGCTGGAAGCGGCGTTCACCCGACTGGAGTCGGACCCAGCGCTGCGAGTCTGTGTGCTGGCTGCGACCGGGGACTACTTCTGTGCCGGCAGCGACCTGGTGCTCGGGGCGGGACCGCACACCGCCGAGGGCGGGCAGTACGGCATGATCCGGCGCTCCCGCTCCAAGCCGCTCGTCGCCGCTGTCGACGGCCCCGCGCTGGGCGGAGGCTTCGAGATGGTGCTGGCTGCTGACCTCGTCGTTGCGTCGCGCACCGCGTGGTTCACGCTGCCCGAAGGTGCCCGCGGCAGGCTGCCTGCCGCGGGCGGTCTGCTGCGGGCACCGGCCAGGCTCCCGCGCAACGTCGCGGTCGAGATGATGCTGACCGGCACCAGGCTGGAGGCCGTACGTGCCCATGAGCTCGGTCTGGTCAACCGCCTGGCCGAGCCGGGCGAGGTGCTCCGTGCCGCGTACGAGCTCGCTCTGGCGACGACGGCGAGCGCACCGGAGTCGGTCGCGCAGATCCTGCGTGGGCTGGAGCGGACGGAAGAGCCCGCCGAGAAGCTCGGCTGGGCCGTCACCTCGGATGCGATGGCTGTGCTGCTCGGCTCTGCGGGCCGTACGGAGGGCACGGCGGCATTCGTGGAGCGGCGCACGCCGGCCTGGGCGATCGGCGCTGAGGAGCGCTCGGCGATCCTCGACGCGACCGACGATCCGCACACCCCTGCGGAGAGGTGACCGGGAGCTGACTCCCAGTTCTGTCCGTGACAGGGGCCATTGACGTGGCGCGCATCACTAAGCATGATTAGACCATCATTGAAAATCATTGCTGAATACATAGAACACTAGTTGGACGCTCGATCTCGCGGCGCGCGCCATCGTCCCTGCTGACCCTGAGGTATCACGTGGACACTCTGCTCCCCTTCATCGTTGCCGGCCTGGTGACAGGCTCGGTCCTGGGCCTGGCCGGAACCGGCTTGGTTCTCACCTATAAGACATCGGGAATCTTCAACATCGGCCACGGCGCGGTGGCCGCCGTCGGTGCGTACACCTTCTACTGGCTCCACGTCGAGAACGGCTGGCCGTGGTGGCTCTCGGCGATCATCGGTGTCCTCGGGGTCGGCGTCGTCCTCGGCCTGGTGCTCTCCGCGGTCAGCCTCAAGCTGAGCAACCAGCGCCCGACGCTGAAGGTCGTCGCAACCGTCGGGCTCGTGCTGCTCGTCCAAGGTGTGGCGACGGTCAAGTTCGGCGTCAACCCGCTGCGACCGCCCCAGTTCCTTCCGGGCGGCACCAACCTGGTCACCGTCATGGGCGTCAACATCACCTACGCCCAGCTGACCATCATGGCGATCTCGCTGGTGGGCGTGGCCGCGCTCTACTACTTCTTCCGGGTCAGCCGGATGGGTCTGGCGATGCGTGCGGTCGTCAACGACCCCGACCTGGTGGCGCTCCACGGCACCAACCCGCAGAGCGTGCAGCGCCTCTCGTGGATCATCGGCGCCTCGTTCGCGGCGCTCTCCGGCGTCCTGATCGCGCCCAGCGCGGGGATCGACTCGGTCGCGCTGACCTTCCTGGTCGTCCAGGCGTTCGGCGCGGCGGCGGTCGGTGGCTTCTCCAGCATCCCGTTGACGTACGTCGGTGCGCTGGCCATCGGCGTGGTGGCAAACCTGATCACCAAGTTCGCGATCGACACCCCGGTGCTCACCGGCATGTCGACCGCGCTGCCGGTCATCGTCCTCATCATCGTGCTGATGGTCATCCCGAAGCACCGTCTCGACATGCCTGCCCGTGCCGAGAAGGCGCCGAAGATCCCCTATCACGGTCCGACGAACACCCGCGTCTTCGCGGGCGTGGTCGTGCTGGCCTTCCTCGCCGTCGTGCCGTACGTGTTCAACTCCAAGCTGAGCTTCTTCACCGTCGGGCTGACCCAGGCGATCGTGATGCTCTCGCTCGGGCTGCTGGTGCGAACGGCGGGCATGGTCTCCCTGTGTCAGGCGGTCTTCGCCGCGATCGGTGCGGTCACCTTCGCGCAGGTCGCCGAGCACTGGCACATGCCCTGGCTGGCCGGGGTCCTCCTCTCGGCACTCGTCGTCGTGCCCGTGGCGGCCCTGCTGGCGTTGCCCGCAATCCGCCTGCAGGGGCTCTTCCTCGCGCTCGCGACCCTCGCCTTCGGCCTCTCCGTCGAGGGATGGCTCTACCAGAAGGAATGGTTCTTCGGAACGACCGGCACCGGACGGCCGATGCCGCGGCCGTCGGGACTGGAGAGCGCGGAGCTGTGGTACTACGTGGTCCTGGCCTTCTTCGTGGCGACGGCGCTGGTCATGGTGGTCATCCACCGCAGCCGGCTCGGCCGGATGCTGCAGGGCCTCTCGGAGGCGCCGCTCGCCGTGCGTACGCTCGGCCTCAACATCAACATGCTCCGCCTGATCGTGTTCTGCATCGCCGGCTACCTGGCGGGCATCGGTGGCGTCCTCTACGGCTCGACGATCAACTACGTCGTGCTGGGTGACGCCAACTACGGCGCGTACTACTCGCTGGTGCTCGTCGCGACCTTGGCCCTGATGCCGTTCCGTGAGCCGTGGTACGCCGTCGTCGGCGTCGTCGCGGCGGTCATCCCCGCCTACTGGCACAGCCCGAACGCCTCGGCGTGGCTCAACGTCATGTTCGGCCTCTTCGCGATCCTCATCGCGACGCAGGGTGGCGCGGACACGCTGCCGCAGCGCTTCCGAACCATGATCGACAACCGCTTCGGCAAGAAGGGCGGACGTACGCAGGTCGTGGTCGAGAACGACCCGTGGAAGATGAAGCAAGGTGCCTCCGGCATGGCCATCCGCGACCTGACCATCAAGTACGGCGGCCGGACCGCGCTGGACCAGGTGAGCCTCGAGGCTCCGGTGGGTCAGATCACCGGACTGATCGGGCCGAACGGTGCCGGCAAGACCACGATGTTCAACGCGGCCAGCGGTCTGCTGGTCCCGGCCACGGGAACGGTCTCGCTGCACGGCCACGACGTCACCCAGCTCAATGCGGCCGCTCGCGGGCGGCGCGGCCTCGGCCGTACCTTCCAGCTGATGCAGCTCGCCGACTCACTGACCGTGGAGCAGAACGTGGCTCTCGGCGTCGAGTCCGGGCTCGCCGGCTCGAGCGTGCGCGGACAGCTGATGGCCTCGGCCGCCGAGCGCCGAGCGACCCTCGAGGCCGCGGAGTACGCCATGGAGCTGTGCGGCATCACCCACCTGCGCGACCTCACGGCCGGAGATCTCTCCACCGGTGAGCGTCGTCTGGTCGAGCTCGCTCGATGCCTGAGCGGTCCGTTCGACACCCTTCTGCTCGACGAGCCGTCCTCGGGTCTGGACCCGGTCGAGACCGAGAAGTTCGGCGAGACCCTGCTCAAGGTCGTCGAGACGCGCGGGTGCGGCATCCTCCTGGTCGAGCACGACATGGCGCTCGTCCTGAGGATCTGCGCCGACATCTACGTCCTGGACTTCGGGAAGATGCTCTTCCACGGCAGCCCGGCCGAGGTCCGCAACAGTCCTGTCGTCCAAGCGGCCTACCTGGGGTCCTCCCAGGAAGACCACGAGAGCATCACCGAAGAGATCGAGGAGACGGTCTGATGGCTCAGCACCTCAACGGCGTGGCCCCCGGGTCGACCGCCACCCTGACCAAGCCTGCACTGGAGCTCAAGGACATCGACGCGAGCTACGGCACCACCGCGGTGCTGCGCAAGGTGTCGCTGAAGGTCGAACCGGCTGCCGTCACCGCACTGATCGGCCCTAACGGCGCCGGCAAGACCACCTCGCTGCGGGTGGCGTCGGGCCTGATGAAGCCGACCGGCGGCACCGTCCTGCTCGACGGTGAGGACATCACCTCGACCGGCCCGGCGCGCCGCGCCAAACGCGGCATGTGCCACGTGCCCGAAGGGCGCGGGATCTACCGCAACCTGACGGTCAAGGAGAACCTGCTGATGCAGGCGAACGAGCTGAGCGCCCAGGAGAGCATCGAGCTCGCCACCAGCGTCTTCCCGAGGCTGGGGGAGCGGCTGAGCCAGAAGGCCGGCACGCTCTCGGGCGGCGAGCAGCAGATGCTGGCGCTCTCGGCGGCGTACGTCGCCTCTCCACGGCTGGTCCTGGTCGACGAGCCGTCCCTGGGCCTGGCGCCGATCATCGTGGACGTCGTCTTCGAGTTCCTGGAGACGTTACGGGACAAGGGTGTGGCCCTCCTGCTGGTCGACCAGTACGCGCTGCGCACGCTGTCGATCGCCGACCAGGCGTACGTGCTCCGTCGTGGCGAGGTCGTCTACGGCGGGGATGCCAAGACGCTGCTGGAGGGCAACATGTTCGAGCAGTACATCGGCGAGGCCTCCTGAGGATCCACGCTCGGGTCATACCCGCGGCCAAGACCGATGGTCCCTCCCGCAACGTGCGGGAGGGACCATCGGTCTGTCGCCGTGCCTGTGCTGAGGAGACGGGGCACAAGCCAGGGCCCGTCTCCGCTGCCTGGAGCAGTGGAGACGGGCCCTGAAGGTTCAGAGTCGATCCGTACGGATCACTTCTTGGGCAGGTAGCCCGCGCAGGTGCTGGCGAGATCGCCCGCGGCACCGTTGCCCGACTTGTCGGGCGCGATGGCGGTCGGGTTCTCATCGCCCGCGTCGAAGTTGAAGAACCAGCTGCAGCCGACAGGGGTCGAGGGCTGGCCCTTGGTGAAGGTGATCGGTTCCGGCAGCAGACCATCGAGGGTCTCGTCCTTGACGGTGTACATCGCCTCCATCGCCGACGTGCGGTCGACCGTGCTCGGCTTGGCGTTCTCGAGCGCCTTCTTGAACAGCTCGAAGCTGGACCAGATCGCAGTCGAGTTGCCGGAGGAGTAGACGCCGTCGGGGGAGAACTTCTTCATGGCGCCACGGTAGGTCGACACCACCGGCGCATCGGCCCACCAGGGGAAGCCGTTGGTGCTGCCGGCGGACTTGAAGCCGGCGATCTTGCCGAACTCGGTCTGGTCGAAGCCGGAGTTCATGACCGAGAAGGTGCCGGTGTAGCCCTGCTGGATGCAGTCGGAGGCGAACCGAGTGCCGGTGCCGTAGCCGATGTTCAAGGCGATGCCGTCGGTGCCGTCGCCGATGAAGGCGAGGCATTGCGCGGTGTAGTCCGAGGCAGAGGACGAGATCGACTGGCCGCCGGTGTAGGACATGTCGAGGGTCTCGCCGTACGGGCCGGCGAGCTCGGCGTTCGCCTGGCAGACGGCGACCTCGGCACAGCCGGCCCAGCCGAACTTCTTCGAGTCGGCGGCCTTGACCAGGTCGACGTACGTCTTGAGTGCGTAGTCCGCACCGGAGACGTCCTGGAAGACGCCGGGGACCTCGGACCAGAGCAGGTCGCTGGAGCCGCCTCCGCTGATGATCGGCACGTCGGTACCCTCGAACAGGCTCGCCATCGATCCCTCGGCGACCAGGTCGGTGAGGAAGATCGCGTCGACGTCCTTGTCCTGCATGAACGTCTTGGCCACCGAGGTGGCACCCGGCACCGTGTTCTTGGTGTCCACGACCTCGACCTCGACGGGGTGGCCGAGGATGCCGCCGTGAGTGTTGGTGTACTCCTGCCAGGCGTGCGCGACCGCCTTGGCCGCGACGCCGTTGACCGCCTGGGCGCCGGAGAGCGAGGCGGCGTAGCCGATCTTGATGGGGTCGCCGGTCACCTTGGCGGTGCTGTCGCTGCTGATGGCGGCGACGTCCTTGTCGTCACGGGCCGAGGTCTGGTCGTCGCCGGCGCCACCGCACGCGGTGAGCGCCAGGCTGGCCACGGCGACCACGGCACCGCGCCGTGTTGCCCTCGCGAAGGGGAAAGTCCTGGATGACACTGCTGGCTCCTCGGGTTTCTGGTCCCGTCAGGCTCGACGGGTGATCTCACGGGAACCTAAATGAGATGACCATCACTTGTCCAGTCTTAGAACATAATTAAAGAACGCTTTGATCTGATTCTTCGTGAGGGGGGCGGGCAAGGGCGTACGCCCGCCCCCGGGTTGCGGGGACGGGCGTCGGTGCCTTGCGTGCGGTCGGGCCTGAGGTCAGTCGAGGTAGCCGCTGCAGGAGCTGGCGAGGTCACCGCTGGCGCCGTTGCCGGACTCGCCCTCCGGCGCGATGCTCTTCGGGTCCTTGTCGCCGGCGTTGAACTCGAAGAACCAGCTGCAGCTGACCCGCTCGGAGGGCTGGCCCTTGGTGTACGTGATCGGCTCCGGCAGGAGGCCGCTGAGGGTCTCGTCCTTGATGGTGTACATCGCCTCCATCGCCGACTTGCGGTCGATGGTCGCCGGCTTGGCGTTGTTCAGGGCCTTCTTGAAGAGCTCGAGGCTGGACCAGATGGCGGTCGAGTTTCCGGAGCTGTAGACGCCGTCGGGGGAGTACTGCTTCATCGCGTCGCGGTAGGTGGCCACGGCCGGGTCGTCGGCCCACCAGGGGAAGCCGTTGGAGCTGCCGGCGGACTTGAGGCCGGCGACCTTGCCGAACTCGGTCTGGTCGAAGCCCGAGTTCATCATCGAGAAGGTGCCGCTGTAGCCCTGCTGGATGCAGTCGGCCGCGAACCGGGTGCCGGTGCCGTAGCCGATGTTCATCGCGATGCCGTCGGTGCCCTTGCCGATGAAGGAGAGGCACTGCGCGGTGTAGTCGGAGGCGGAGGCAGAAACCAGTTGGTTGCCCTCGTCGGACATGTCGACGGTCTCGGCGTAATCGGCGGCCTTGCCGGCGTTCTCCTGGCAGACGGCCACCTCGGCACAGGCTGCCCAGCCGAACTTCTCGGCACCCGCCGCTTTCGCGACGTCGACGTACGCCTTGATGGTGTAGTCCGAGCCGGAGACGTCCTGAAAGACGCCCGGGACCTCGGACCAGAGCAGGTCGCTGGAGCCGCCGCCGCTGATGATCGGCACGTCGGTCCCCTCGAGCATGGCGCCCATCGCGCCCTCGGCGACGAGATCGGTGAGGAAGATCGCGTCGACGTCCTTGTCCTGCATGAAGGACTTCGTCACCGAAGTCGCGCCGGGCACGGTGTTCTTGGTGTCGACGACGTCGATCTCAACGGGGTGGCCGTCGATACCGCCGTTCGCGTTGGTGTATTCCTGCCAGGCGTGAGAGACCGCCTGGGCGGCGAGACCGTTGACAGCCTGCGCGCCCGAGAGCGAGGCGGCGTAGCCGATCTTGATGGGGGTGCCGGTGGGCTTGGGGCCGGAGCCGGCGTTCGAGCCCGCGGCAGCGGTGCTGTCGTCGGCAGAAGCTGCGTTGTCGCTGCCGCTACCGCATGCGGTGAGTGCCAGGCTGGCCACGGCGAAAATTGCACCGAGCCGCGTTGCCTGCTTGAGGGTGAGACTCCTGGATGACACTGGTGCTCCTCATGTGTTAGGTCCCGCCATCGGGCGACGGACGGCCTCGTAGCGAAGTTAATGTGATGAGCATCACTTGTCTAGTAGTATGTTCATAACTTGAAGATCATTTAACTTGTGGGCGCGACGGTCTGGGTCACTCTGGTGGACCTGCTTCTGCTATCGCAGTAGCCTCATTAGAACATCACTAGATGGGACTCTCGACGTAGTGAAGAAGGAGTGAGCATGACTGCGACACCTGACCTGGCGCTGTTGGCCGACAAGATGGAACTCACCGAGCTGGTCGCCCGGCTCGAGCGCGCGGTGGACCGGATGGACCGCGACGGGATCCTGGCGTGCTATTCGGAGAAGTCCTTCGATGACCACGGCCGCTTCCGGGGTAGCCGCGAGGAGTTCGCCGAGTTCATCTGCAACAACCCGGGCTTCACGTCAGCCTCCAGCTTCATCTACCACCTCATGGGCCAGTCGCTCTTCGACGTCGAGGGCGATGAGGCGTACGGCGAGTCGTACTTCGCCTACTGGATGCAGACCTCCGAGGACCGGCTCTACCAGTCGATCGGGCGCTATCTGGACTACTTCCAGCGCACCGAGGACGGCTGGCGGATCACCTACCGGCGCGTCGTCATGGAGTGGGACGGCACGGTTCCCTGCGAGAACGCCGTCCCGGGCGGTCACTTCCGTGGCACGCGCGACCAGAACGACCCGCTCTACAAGCGCCTGAAGTGGCCGGAGAACCCGGAGACCAAGACGTCCATCGGCTGAGGCGGCCGAGTCAGGGCGAGTCCCGGCAGGGCCGGGACTCGCCGTCGGACTCAGATCGACAGGCCGCCGTCGGCTACCACGATCTGCCCGGTGACGAATGACGCATCGGAGGAGAGGAGGAACGCGACGACGCCTGCTATCTCGCTCGGCTCCGAGATCCGGCCCATCGGAATCCGGTTGCTGAGCCTTCTCTCGCCCTCCGGGTCCATCAATCGGTCGATCATCGCGGTTCGCATGTGTCCGGGTCCGACAGCATTCACCCGGATGCCGTCGGCGGCGTGGTCCCGCGCGGCGGCTCGGGTCAAGCCCAGGACGGCATGCTTCGCCGCTGCGTACGACGACACACCGCGCACCTGGACGGTCGTGCTGGCGTAGGACGCGACGTTGACGATCGCCCCGTGGCCGGCCGGGACCATGACGCCCAGCTCGGCCCGCTGACAGCGGAACACACCGTTCAGGTTGACGTCGAGGGTGGCCGACCAGAGCTCGTCGCTGGTGGCGACCGTTGGAGTCGGAGGCGGGCTCACGCCGGCGTTGTTCACTGCTCCGTCGAGGCGGCCGAAGCGCTCCAACGTCGCTGCCACCAACCGGTCGGGGTGCTCAGGGTCGGTGACGTCGCCAGGCAGGACCAACGCCTCCGCGCCAAGTGCCCGGACCGCGGCCGCGACCTCCTCGCAGCGCTCCGCTCGTCGTCCGGTCAGGACCAGGTGGGCGCCCTCCTCGGCGAGGCGCATGGCGCAGGCCTCTCCGAGGCCGCTCGTCGCACCGGTGACCAGCACGACCTGGTCCTCGAAACGGCGTAGACCTGTGCTCATCGAGCGGACTCAGCCCTGTAGCGAGATGGCCTGCATCGGACACATGTCGACCGCTGTCGACACCTCGTCGAGGGCGGCGTCGCTCAGGTCGGCCGAGACGTACTCTCCGGCCGCTTCGGAGCGGAAGCCGAGCTCGCCGGACTCGCTGAACGAGAACACCTCGGGGGCGGAGACGGTGCACTGCCCGAGGTTCTGGCACTGGTGCAGATCGACGGTGAACTTCACGATGGTTTCTCCTGGTTGTCGGTTGGTCTCGCTGTCAGAGGATGGCGAGTGCGTTGGCGGGCGAGCCGGCGGTGCCGGGGCCGTTGAGAGGAGCTGAGGTGAAGAGGAAGTCGAACCGACCGGCGTCCTTGCAGGCGTCGGCCAAGTCGTCGAGGTGCCAGAACTCGCCGATCGGGATGCCCAGCCGGTTGAGCAGGTCCGCGTGCATCCACGGTTCGCGGAACGGGAATGGCTCGAGGGTGAAGTTGTCGGCCGCGACGGCGGCGACGCCGCTGTCCCACAGGTACGCCAGCATCGCGGGGCTCGGCTCGATCCCGGGGCAGCGGAAGTCCGTCGTCGCCAGGGCGGCGCGGGTCTCATACGAGGCCTCGGTGAAGCCGGTCTCCCATCCGGTCCGGATCAGCAGGATCGTGCCCTCGTCGATCGCGACGCCCTGCGCACGTGCACAGTCCTCGAGATCCGCGACGGTGATCTCGCCGTCCGTGCGCCAGTCGAGCTCGCGCCCCTGATCGGTCAGCCAGCGAGCGACGTCGAGCAGGACACCGCGCCCGGCGATGCCGCGCTCGGCCCAGGCCTCGATACCGCGGGACTCGTCGGTGTTGCCGTTGTAGAAGCAGCCATGCTCGACGTCGCGGACGTGCAGGAACCCGTCCCACTGCGAGCTGTACTGCGTGAAGAGCCCCTCCCAGAGGTCGTCCCTGGCACGCTCGCTGCGATGTACGACGTGGGTCGGCGGCCGGCGCCGCGACACCGAGGATGCGGGATGTGGGGAGGGGTAGTAGAGGGAGGCGTTGAGACTGAAGATCTCGCCGGTCCGTACCAGGGCCGCTGCGGCGGCGACCCGTCCGGGCGTGAGCAGGTTGAGCGCGCCGAGCTGCTCGTCGGGTCCGTAGAGGCCGACGGCCCGTCCACCGGGCAGGTCGGCGTAGAGGGGTCGGTCGGGAACGATTGTCATGGTGCTCAGTAGCCGAGCGCCTCGGTCGTCTCGTCCTTCTTGTCGACCCAGCCCACCGGCACCTTCCGGTCGGGATCGAACTCGAAGCCGGGGGTCGCGAACACCTCGGGGCCCAGTCGCGGACGCTCGCCGGGGCCATAGTGCTTGCCGTCGAGTGGCCAGTCGAAGCCCTCCAGGTCGTCGCTGCCCTTGCCCAGGATCGTCCCGCTGCGCTCGAACTCGCCGAGAACCGCCGGCAGCCCGAAGCGCTGCACCGGGCAGGTCTTCATGCAGACCGAACAGCCGGCGGTCTTGCCCATGACCGGGAGGCAACGCTTGGTGTTGAGCTTCGCCTTGACCACGCCCCGGCTTTCCTTGCGGGTCGCCGGGATCGCGCCGGCAGGGCAGCGCTTGACGCAGATCTGGCACTCGTCGCAGATGCCTTCGATGCCGAAGTCGATCGGGGCGTCGTGCACCAGCGGCGCGTTGGTGGTCATCACCTCGATCCGGCAACGAGAGCCGGCGTGCGGGGTGAGCAGCTGCCCGTTGAGGCCGAGCTGGCCGAGACCGGCCTGGACGGCGTACGGGATGACCATCGACTCGCCGACGAAGCCCTCGGCCCGGGCGTCGTAGCCCTGGGCGCGGATCCAGTCGGCGAGGAGCCGCATCCGGTCCTCGAGCCCGGCGTACGCGGTCAGGGCCGCCTTCTCGGCGCGCAGGCTCGGTGCCATCTGGGTGGAGTCGAAGTTCTGCTCCAGGATTCCCACGATGACGGTGTCGCCGACCGCGAGGCCGTGGTACTCGGCGTAGTTGTACTTGATGTCGTAGGCCGTCACGCCGACTGCGCCCAGGCCCAGACGGGCGGCTTCGGCCTTCACCGCGCGGGTCAGCTCGGCCGGCGTGACGCGGGCGGGGACGGTGGTGGCACCGGGGTCGAGGTTCGCCTGAGCCCGGCGGCGGGCCGCGCCCTGGACCCGCGGCGAGGTGGAGAGCAGGGAGATCCACATGTGCCCGGTCGGGCTGTTCTCTCCACGCATCTCCGGGTGGAGCCGGATGAAGTCGTGCAGGGGGACCTCGTCGTACGCCTGCTGCTGTGCCTCAGGTAGGAGCGTGACCCCTGGGGAGGTCAGCAGGTCCGCGGCCGGCGTCGGGATCGGTGCGGTCCAGGCCCGGGCGTGCGGAGCGCGCCGGGGGTGGGCCCAGATCGGCAGTCGAGGGATCCACCACATCTTCGGCCGGAAGGGGAGTGTCTTGCGTGCGATCGGATAGAGCAGGTCACCGAGCTGGTGACCCCACTTCAGCGCCGCGCGCTGCAGACCGTTGCGGGTGAACTTGCCGGGCATCGTCCTCGCCCCTTCTTGTCGACGCCTATTGTGTCGAAGTGATGTTACTATGAGTCTGAAGTGAGATCCACCTCACCGCTAGCCGAGATCGAGAGCCGATGACGAACACTGGATCGATGACTCTGCCGCTGGATCCCTCCGCGGCTGCCGAAGGCACCTTCGCCGCCACGATCAGTGCGCTGACCGCCGAGGCCGAGGGCGTGCGCTCGATGGTGCTGACCCGCACGGACGGCGGCCCGATGCCGGTGTGGCAACCCGGCGCCCACATCGATCTGGTGCTAGCCAACGGCATCGAGCGGCAGTACTCGCTGTGCGGCGACCCGGCCGACCGCTCCGCGTGGCGCGTCGCGGTCCTGCGCGAGCCCGAGAGTCGTGGCGGGTCGTCGTACCTGCACGACGAGATCGAGGCGGGCGAGATGATCGGCGTGCGCGGCCCCCGCAACGAGTTCCCTCTGGACCGGGCCGACAGGCACCTCTTCATCGCCGGGGGCATCGGCATCACGCCGTTGCTGCCGATGATCGCCGAGCTCCATGCTGCCGGTGCCGAGTGGCGGTTGGTCTACGGCGGCCGTCGCCGAGGATCGATGGCGTTCCTCGGCGAGCTCGAGAGGTACGGCGACCGGGTGACGATCTGGCCCGAGGACGAGCGCGGCCTGATCGACCTGCCGGGCCTGCTGGCCGAGCCGGTGACGGGCACGCATGTCTACTGTTGCGGCCCGGGCGTCCTGATCGACGCCGTCGAGGCACAGAGCGCCGCCTGGCCTCACGGCACCCTGCACGTCGAGCGCTTCCGGCCCAAGGACGGCGCCCTGAGTGGCCCGACGACGAGCTTCGAGGTCGTCCTGGAGACCAGCGGTCTGACGCTCACCGTCGGTGCGGACCAGAGCGTCGCCGACGTCGTCGAGGCCGCCGGCGTCGACATCCTGACCTCATGCCGCGAAGGGACGTGCGGCACGTGCGAGACAACGGTCATCGAGGGCATTCCTGACCATCGCGACTCGTTGCTCACCGAGGCCGAGCAAGCGGAGAACGATGTGATGATGATCTGCTGTTCGCGCTCGAAGTCGCCGCGTCTGGTGCTGGACCTGTGAGCACGGTCGCCGAAGCCGCCGACATCGAGGACAGGGCGGCACGCTTCTTCGCGCTCGATCCGGAGCTGCTGGCCGACCCCTGGGCGCTCTACGCCGACCTGCGTGAGCGGGCGCCCCTGCTTCGGGTCGGGCCGGTCGTCGTGGTCTCGCGCTATGACGACATCAAGATGATCCTCCGGGACACCGAGCGTTTCTCGAACCGGCGTCAGACCGGATCGCGGGTCACGCAGCGGCGAGCGAGCCTGTCCGGCGCCGAGCTGGCCATGTACGACCACCTGATCGGTCACGACTCGCACCACCTGGGGCTCAACGACCAGCCGGACCACACCCGGCTGCGTCGTTTCGTCGCCCAGGCGTTCTCCGCCCGCGCCGTCAACGCGCTTCGTGGGGAGGCCGAGCAGATCGCCGAGGAGCTGCTGGACCGAATCGATACCCGGGGTGAGGAGCCCTTCGACCTGGGCGACTTCTCCTTCTACCTGCCGTTCCGGGTGGTCTGCCGGATGATGCACATCCCCGACATCGACGTCGAGTCCTTCCGCGGCTGGGCGCTCGCGGCCCGGCGCGGGCTCGGCACTAACTATGAGAACCTCGCCGAGGCCCACGACGCGGTGCGGAACATCGAGGCGTACGTGCACGAGGTGATCCGTTCGCGTCGCCCCGGTTCCGCGGGTGAGGAGTCGGGCGACGACCTGGTGTCGAACCTGCTCGCCAAGGGCGAGGACGGATCCGGGCTCAGTGACGCCGAGCTGACCACCATGTTCACCGTCATGCTCACCTCGGGCAACGCCAACGACATGATCTCCAACGCGGTCATCGCGCTGGATGCCTGGCCCGAGCAGCGGGCCCTGCTCAACGAGCGCCCGGAGCTGCTGAAGAACGCGATCGAGGAGTTCTTCCGCTACTGCCCCTCGGCCCACGGGGTGCACCGCGCGGTCGCGATCGACACCGAGATCGACGGCTTCGAGATCAAGGCGGGGGAGACCCTGCGCCTGGTGGTCGCCTCGGCCAACCATGACCCGGCGAGGTTCACCGATCCCGAGCGGCTCGACATCGAGCGCGAGGACGCCAAGCATCACCTCGACCTCGGGTTCGGCATCCACACCTGCCTGGGGCAGTGGCTCGCCCGCCTCGACATCGAGGTCGGGCTCACGGCCCTCTACCGGCGTTATCCCGACCTCCGGGTGGCCGGTGCCTTCGACTACCGGCCCGAGTACAACTTCCGGGGCCCGGTGCGCCTGATGGTTGCCCGCTGACGGGCAGCGACCCGGCGCCGGCGGCGTCGAGATACCGGTCCGCTTCGTGCTCGACCTGGTGAGCAGATCGCTCAACAGGGTCGCTGCAGTCGCGGGAGCACGTCCTTCTCGATCACGTGCAGCGACCGCCACGAAGCGTGCGGCTCGAGGCCTCCCAGGAGCGGCTTGAGATGCAAGCCCTCCCCGCGGCGTACGCGATCGACCGCCTCATCGGGGGTCAGCACGAGGTGACCGCCGGCCTCCCTGAGGTCCTCGGCCGTCGTCGCGGATTGCTGTCGGTAGACACCGGGCTGATCCTTGGTCCACTCGACGTAGGAGTTGGTGTCGTGGAGCGCATGCGGTCCGATGGCTCGCCAGGTCGCCTCGACGTCATGGGTCACGAAGGTGGTCGGGTGTCCCGCGAGCGACGGCGCGATGTCGGGAGCGCCCTTGCCGAGCCGCCGCAGCTCGTCCAGGTAGACATCGACCAGCCCCGGTTTCGAGGGCCGGTAGCCGTCGGCTATCCGGGCAGCACGGCGTGCGCTGCCCTCCGAGCCGCCCCCGAGGACGATCGGGATCCGCGGGCGCTGAAGCGGCCGAGGTCGCACGCGGGCCGTCCGGCCCCGATAGGTGAACGGCTCGCCGGTCCACGCACGGGTCATCACCTCGACGCCCGCGTCGACGAGCGCGGCACGCGACGCGAACGGTCGTCCGAACATGTCGAACTCTGAGCGTCGATAGCCCGCCGCGACCACGACGGTGAGCCGGCCGGCCGAGATGAGATCCAGGACCGCGAGCTCCTCGGCGGCCATCACCGGATCGTGCAGCGGCAGGACGAGTGCAGAGACCCATATGCGGATCCGCGTCGTGCGCGCGGCGACCGCGGCGGCGAACACGAGTGGCGACGGGAGGTAACCGTCCTCGCTGCCATGGTGCTCCATTACATGGATGGCGTCGAAGCCGACACGATCCGCCCATGCCGCCTGATCCAGTGCGGCTTGGTAAAGATCCGATGGAGAGGCGCCGAACTCGGGAGCGCGCAGATCGTAGGAGACGGTCAGGAGATCGTTCATGCGGGATGTCTCGTCGGGTCTGCTAGACAGGCTGTACGCCGGCGTGGATCTTGGTCGTGCGCAGCCACTCCTCCGGCACCGGGTGGCGGAAGATCCGCTCCGCCGTGCGGTAGGCGAGGTTCAGCTGGTCATCGAGCGGCAGATTCTTCAGCCGGCTGTGGAACAGCTCCTGGGAGTTCGGCCAGGTCGAGTCCGAATGCGGATAGTCCGTCTCCATCATGACGTGGTCGCTACCGATGAGCTCGACGGCGTCCATGTTCCGCGGGTTGTCGATCACGCAGAAGTAGATGTGGTTGAGCAGCGTCTCCGCGGGAGTCTCGTCCCACTTCCAGCTGCGGTGGAACTCGGCGATCGCACTGTGATCCTTGATGTACTCGAGCCGGTCGACAGCCATGGGCAACCAGCCGATGCCGCCTTCGGACAGCGCCAGCTTGAGCGTCGGGTACTTGTTGAGCACGCCTGACATGACCCACTCGATGCCCGTCACGAACGAGGTCGCGGAGAACAACGCGGCCAGCGTGAGATCCAGCGGGTCCGTCGCCTTGCCGCGCAGCTGCATCGCGACGTCCTTCGGGAGCGGGTCGACGACGTAGCCCGCCGAACCGAGGTGGGAGCAGATGACCGTCTCGGTCTCCGCCAGCGCCTCCCAGATCGGGGTCCAGTAGTCATCGCCGATCCGGGGCAGGCCCATGTGCGGTGGGAGGTCGGGCATCGTCGCGCACTTGAAGCCGCGCTCGGCGTTCCGACGGATGTCGTCGGCGGCGGTCTTCGGGTCCAGGCACCAGACCAGCTGCATCGGGACGATGCGCCCGGGGTGGGTGCCGGCGAGGTAGTCGAGGTGCCAGTCGTTGTAGGCGCGAAGCGTGGCCAGGCCGAGCTCAGGATCCTTGGCCGCCATGAGCTGTCGACCGGCGAAGCCGAAGCCGCCGCCTGGAAAGCACATGTGGGCGTAGACGCCGTCGATGTCCATGTCCGCGACGCGTGCGTCGATGTCGTACGAACCGGGGCGCATCTCGGTGTCGCGCACCGGGTCCCGGTCCCAGGTGTACGGGTCGAGGCCGACGACGTTCTCCAGCCCGCTGTCGACCAGCAACCGGTCGTCGAACAGCCAGCCTTCGCCGCCGTCGGGGGTGTCCACGCGCCGGGGAGCGCGGGCCTGCAGGGCGGCGGGCAGGCGACCTTCGAACATGTCGCGCGGCTCGCGCAGATGGTCGTCGACGGAGATCAATGGATAGTGACGCTCGCGCGGTTCCGGCTCGGGAAGGAACTTCGGCTCGGGACGGTCCATGACTACTCCTGGGATGCAGGTTGGGGGTGTAGGTCAAACGCGGCGACACCTATGACGTTCAGGTGTTTCCTACCACTTATTCAATGGTTGTGCAATGATGATTAAATGGTGTAGAAAACGGAGGGCCACCACGGCAAGGACCTAGCGACGGAGGATCTGTGAGCGTGAGTCATGAGGCTTCGCCGGCCGGTCGACGCGAGTGGGGTCCGATCGACGTGCCTGTCTACTGCCGTTCGTGCGGCAAGGGCACCGAGCATCGCTGGGCCGACTTCCTCGCCGAGCGGATCGAGTGTCAGGTGTGCCGTACGAGCAGGCCTGTCGAGCACGTCGAGGGCGATCCCGCGCTCTGAGAGTGAAGAGGAACCCATGAGACTCGCTTCTCATATCGCTATCGGTGTCCGCGATCTCGAGCGGTCGCTGGGCTTCTATCGCGACGCCCTCGGGATGACGGTGATCCGTGATGCGAGCAACGCCCCGCCGGCCGATCAGCTCTACGGACCAGAGGTCGGCTCGACGTTGCGGCGCGAGGTGATGCTGCGCTGTGGCGGGAACGACGGTGAGGGGTACGGCGACCGACTGTTCCTCGCCATCTCGCAGTCCGACGAGCTCGCCGATAATGCACCACTCCATCTGGGGCAGATCGGCATCCATCACATCGGGTTCTGGGTCGATGACGTCCTGGATCTCGCGAGCCGGCTCGAGGACGCCGGCTATCCGCCCGTGTCGGTCAAGGAGACCACCGGCATCGGGTACGGCGAGAGCGGCGAGCAGCCGATGCGCGCGATGTTCGTCAAGGACCCCGACGGCGCGATCCTCCAGTTCGACGAGCGGGTCTGCTAACTTGTTGCTATTGTTTACATGCATCATTAAAGCAATGGAGAGGAAGGTACGCCGTGGAGGACAGGCTGGCTGTGCTGGAGGCGCGACTGCGGGAGCTCGAGGACGAGCGTGAGATCCGCGAGCTCCTGGCCCGCTACGGCTACTACGCCGACGCGCCTCTCGACGAGGAGTACTTCGCGCTCTTCACCGACGACTGCGTCATGGACGTGTCCGCCGGACGCGGCGAGGACCCCTACGAGGTCGTCCGCTGGGAGGGACTGGACGAGATGCGCCGGTTCCTGTCCGAGCGCACCGCGCAGCACGACAACGGCTTCTACGGGCGCAGCTTCCACGTGCAGGGGAACAACCTGGCGGTCAAAGTGAGCGGCGACGACGCCGTGGCCAACGGCTACTCGTTCATCTTCCACCAGGACGGCGCCACCCTGAAGCTGCTCAGCGCCTCGATGAACGAGTGGGCCTTCCGTCGCGAGGGCGGCCGGTGGCGGATCCAGATGCGCAAGCGCCGGATGGCCGGTGCTCCCGACATCGCTGAGGTCCTCCGGGCGGCGGAATGACGGCGGCCCTGGAGGGTGTGCGGGTCATCGACCTCTCGCGCGTCCTGGCGGGCCCGTACTGCGCTCAGATGTTGGCCGACCATGGCGCCGAGGTGATCAAGGTCGAGCCCACCGCGGGTGACCTGACCCGCACCTGGGGCCCCGCACGGCCGGACGGCGTGAGCTCCTACTACGCCGGTCTCAACCGCAACAAGGAGCACGCGAGCGCCGACCTGTCGACCGCCGAGGGGCGGGCGCTGGTGCTGCGGCTGCTGCAGGACGCGGACGTCCTGGTGGAGAACTTCAAGCCCGGCGTGATGGAGCGCTGGGGCCTGGCGGCCACGTCGCTCCAGGAGCGGTTCCCACGACTGGTCCACTGCCGGATCACAGCCTTCGGCACCGAAGGCCCGATGGCCGGTCTCCCGGGCTATGACGCGGTGATCCAGGCGTACACCGGGATCATGCATCTGAACGGCGAGCCGGATGGCGGCCCGATGCGGGTGCCGATGCCGGTCACCGACCTCACCGCCGGTCTGCTCGCGCTCTCGGGTGTTCTGCTGGCGCTGCACGAGCGGGCGACCTCGGGCCGGGGACAGCTGGTCGACCTGAGCCTCGCCGACGGCGCACTCAGCCTGTTGCATCCGATCGCCGCGAACTACTTCATGACCGGTGAGCCTCCGCGCCGGCTCGGCAGTGGTCACCCCAACATCGCGCCGTGCGAGGTGTTCGACTCGCCGGTGGGCCAGGTGTACGTCGCGGCCGGCTCGGATCAGCAGTTCGCCCTCCTCGTCGACTTCCTGGGCGAGCCGGCTCTGGCTGCCGATCCGCACTACCGCACCAACGGCGACCGACTGGCCAACCGGCACGAGCTCAACGCCGCCCTGGCCGCGCTAGTGGGCCGCCTTGACCCGGACACCGACATCGCCGGCGACATGATCACCAAGGGTGTGCCGGCCAGCGTCGTCCGACCGGTCGAGCAGGTGCTCGGCGACCCGTACCTACGCGAGCACGAGATGGTCACCGAGGCCGGCGGGGTCCGGATGCTCGGCGTCCCGGTGCGGCTCTCGCGTACCCCCGGCACCGTGCGCACCCCGCCGCGCAGACAGGGCGCCGACACCCGTGCCGTGCTCGCGAGCGCCGGCCTGACCTCCTCGCAGATCGAGGACCTGATCACCCGCGGAGTCGTCGTCGCCGACGACAGCCCGATCACGATGCACCCACCCGAGGAGAGATAGTGGAGTTCGAGAACATTCTGTACGGCGTCGAGGATCGGATCGCCACGATCACGCTCAACCGCCCGGAGAAGCGCAACGCGCTCAGCCCGGCCCTTCGCCACGACATCCTGACCGCGATCAAGGCGGCCGAGCGTGACGACGACGTCGCCGTCATCCTGTTGCAGGGTGCCGGTCACGGCTTCTGCGCCGGGTACGACATGAACAGCTACGCGGGCGGGAACAAGAATCCGGAGCGCCCCGAGGGCTGGAACCACTCGGAGCACTTCGAGTCCTGGACGGGCCAGTTCCCCCGTAGCTGCCTGCGTGACTGGTTGACGATCTGGGACTGCCTCAAGCCGGTCGTGGCCAAGGTCCACGGGTTCGCGCTGGCCGGTGGCTCGGAGATCATGTCGATGTGTGACATCGTCTTCGCGGCTGACGACGCCATCATGGGCTATCCGCCTACCCGTGCTCAGGGGACGCCCGACGTCGAGTACTTCCCGTGGAAGATGACGATGGCGCAGGCGAAGTACCTCCAGCTCACCGGCAACTCGGTGACCGGCAAGCGGGCCGAGGAGATCGGCTGGATCGCCAAGAGCTTCCCGGCCGACGAACTTGACGCACAGGTCGCTCGCGAGCTGCGCGCGATGTCCTCGATCCACCCCGCGATGCTCGCCGCCAACAAGCAGGCGCTCAACCAGACTTACGAGACGATGGGCTTCCGGGCAGCGCTGCAGTCCGCCGTGCCGTGGTACGTCATGGGCGCGAGCTTCCGTCCCGGCGCCGGTGAGTTCCGGCAGATCGCCGCTAACGAGGGAATCAAGGCGGCCCTGACCTGGCGGGACGGCGCGTTCCGTGAGGAGGGGTTCGTGCTGTGAGCACCTCGAACGCTGTCACCGGTGTGGCTGACGACGACTACCCCAAGGTCGGCAGCCTCAACCACGTCGCCCTCGGCGTACGCGACCTCGAGGCTTCGGTGCGCTTCTACGTCGAGGGGCTCGGCATGCGGCAGACGCTGACCAAGGAGACCAGCGACCTCACCCCGACCCTGATGCGGCTCGCCGAACACGCCAAGGCGACCACCGTCTTCGTGCAGGGCGCCTCGAGGGTCGGCCAGATCGAGCTCGCCCAGTGGAACCTGCAGGCAGGGGAGGGGAACCGGCCCAACCGTCCCGGCGACATCGGGATGGGGCAGCTGTCCTTCCCCGTCGACCCCGAACACATCGGCCCACTTCACGACCGGCTGGTCGAGATGGGCTACGAGGTCTACTCCGAGCCCACCACCAGCGTGATCAAGAACTACGGACCGGTCACCCTCTTCCTCTGCGAGGACCCGGACGGCAACCAGGTGGAGCTGATCGCTCTGCCGTCACCCGAGACGGTGCGCCAGTTCCGCGCCGAGGCCAAGGAGGCCCAGATCCGATGACCCAGCTCGACGACGCCCTGGACCTGAGCGCTCCGGAGACCGACCACGACGCGGTCGTCCGCGACTGGCTCGACCGGTTGAACAGCGCAGTGGCGGCCGGCGACCTCACCGCGATGCGGTCGTTGCTCTCCGCCGACCCGTGGTGGCGCGACATCTATGCGCTGACCTGGGACCTGGTCGCCATGCACGGGGCCGACGACATCGTCGAGGGCATCGCCACGGCCCGGAAGCTGGCCGGCTTCGGCGACCTGCGGCTCGACGAGTCCTGGCCGGTCTCGTTCAACGGCACCTACATCGAGGCGATCTACCACTTCGGGACCGAGGTCTCCACCGGCCGCGGCGTCGTCCGCCTGGTGCAGGAGGACGACGGCGCCTGGCGATCCTGGATCGTCTCGACCAGCCTGGAGACGCTGCGCGACTTCCCGGAACCGGTCGTGTCCATCGATGACGCCGCCAAGGACGAGCACAACGCGCCGACGGCTCCCGTGGAGCCGGGTGGGCGCCGGTCCCTGACCGAGGTCCGCGCCGAGCGCGCGGAGTACCGCGACGACGACCCGAGCGTGCTGATCATCGGTGCCGGGCACTCCGGCATCTTCCTGGCCGCCCGGCTCGCTCAGCTCGGGGTCTCCACCCTGATGGTCGACCGCTACGCGCGGGCCGGGGACAACTGGCGGCTGCGCTACAACGGCCTGCTGCTGCACGACACCAAGTGGGCGACCCAGTTCCCATACCTGCCCTACCCGACGACGTGGCCGCTGTTCACGCCGAAGGAGAAGCTGGCGGACTGGATGGAGTCCTACATCGACCTGCTCGACCTCGACCTGTGGACGAGCACGAACGTCACCAGCGCGACGTACGACGAGCAGGCCGGTCGGTGGACGGTCCAGCTGGACCACGCCGGCGAGAGCCGGACGCTGCACCCGCAGCACCTCGTCTTCGCGACAGGACGCGAGACGATGGCGCGTCAGCCGGCGGTCGAAGGCTCGGAGGACTTCACCGGCATCGTGGCCCACTCCAGCACGCACGTCGGTGGGGAGGCGGTGCGCGGCAAGCGGGTCGTCGTGGTCGGCGCGGGCGCCAGCGCTCACGACATCACCCAGGACGCGTACGAGCACGGCGCCGCGTCGGTGACGATGGTGCAGCGCAGTCCCGTCCTGGTGTTCTCCCAGCGACACGGCCTGAAGATGATCTTCGGCAACTACTACGGCGAGGACGGCCCCGAGCTCGCCACCGCGGACCTGCTCTCCAGCGCGACCCCGCTCGCCCTGGGCACGTCACTGGCCCCGACCGTGACCCGCAGGATCGCCGAGCTCGACGCCGACCTGCTCGCCGGCCTGGCGACGGCCGGCTTCCGCACCACCCTCGGTCCGGGCGACGCCGGACAGGCGTACCTGACCACCCGGGGCGGCGGCGCCGTCTACATCGACAAGGGCAACTGTGCGCTGATCATCAACGGCGATGTCCGGGTGCAGCCGGGCGAGGTCGCGCGGCTCAGCGCCGACGGCGTCGTCTACACCGACGGCACCGAGGAGCAGGCCGACGTCGTGGTGTTCTGCACCGGCTTCGAGAACATGCGCGAGGCCACCCGGCCCATCGTGGGCGACGAGGTCGCCGACTCCCTGGCCACCGTCTGGAACGTCGACGACCGCGGCGAGCTGCGGACCACGCTGCGGCACTCCGGGCACCAGCGGCTCTGGTTCATGGCCACCGGCCTGCGGCTGGCGCGGTTCTACTCGCAGCACGTCGCGCTGCTGATCAAGGCCATGGACGCAGGCCTCATCGACCCGAGCATCAACGTCGACCGCAAACAGGCTCTGGTCGGCTGAGTCAGAGCCCCTGCTCGAGCGCCCCAAGGAGGATCAATGTCCACGACGAGTGGCGAGGTCGTCATCGACCTGTTGGACCCAGCGCAGTACACGACCGGGCTTCCGTACGACCAGCTCGCCTGGCTCCGGGAGAACGAGCCGGTCTACTGGCACGAGGAGCCGAACGGTCCGGGTTTCTGGGTGCTCACCAGGCACGCCGACGTCAAGGCACTGGAGACCGACTCGGCCACGTACTCATCCGAGCCGTGGACGGTGATCCCGGATGCCCCGCCGGTGGGGGACGAGGAGCACAAGCTGCTGATCTTCTCCGACGCTCCCGGCCACACCGTGCGGCGCAAGTTCCTCGGGGTCGAGCTCAACCCCATCCAGGTGCGGACCCAGCGCGAGCACGTCCAGGACCTCGCTCGCGAGATCGTCGACGACATCATCGAGCGGGGCGAGTGCGACCTGGTCGATGATGTCGCCGGCCGGCTGGCCAGCTTCGTGATCGCCGACATGATGGGGATCGCTCGCGACGAGGCGGTCGAGCTCTTCCCCGCCGCTGAGCTGCTCACCCGTGGAGTGCGCACGGACGTCGGCCCGGGCGCCGAGGCACAGCAGACCGTCTTCGGTCACGCGGCCCGGGCATGGGCGGACCGTCGCGCCCGTCCCGGGACGGACTGGCTGAGCCGACTGGCCAACGGCGTCTGGGAGGGCGGCGTCGAGGACGAGGCGTACTTCAATCTCGACTTCTTCCACCTGATCACCGCCGGTAGCGACACATCCCGCAACGTGATCTCCACCGGCATGCTCGCGCTGATCGAGCACCCCGAGGCCTACGCCGAGCTCTCCGCCGACCCGAGCAAGGTGCCGACGGCCGTCGAGGAGATCCTGCGGTGGGATCCGCCGCTGGGGTACCAGCGCCGGACCGCGACCCGGGACACAGAGATCCACGGGCGGCGGATCAAGTCCGGGCAGAAGGTGACTGGCTGGTACGCCGCCGCCAACCGCGACCCACGGGTCTTCGAGAACCCCGAGGTCTTCGACATCCATCGCGACCCCAACCCGCACCTGACCTTCGGCGCGGGCCGGCACTTCTGCCTGGGATCCCATCTCGCCCGGGTCGAGCTGGTCGAGATGTTCACCGAGCTGGTCACGCGCATCCCCGACATGGAGCTCGCCGGGCCTGTGAAGACGTTCGAGTACGACGAGATCCCCTCTGCCCACGGCCCGGAGAGGATCGACGTGCGGTTCACTCCGGGCCCACGGGTGGCGCGGTGATGCGAACCGCGCTGCTGGTCGGCGGCAGCGGTCCGACCGGGCCGCACGTCGTCGAGGGACTGGCCGAGCGTGGCTACGCGGTCACCCTGCTGCACCGGGGCAACCATGAGCTGCCGGAGCTGGCGCGCCACGAGCACCTACACGCCGACCCGCACTTCCGTGACTCATTGGACGAGGCGCTCGCCGGACGTACGTTCGACGTCGTAGTCGCGGCCTACGGCCGGCTCCGCCTGGTGGCGGACGCGGTCGCCGGGCGCTGCGGCGCCTTCGTCGCGGTCAGTGGGCTCCCCGCCTACGCCGGCTATCACGATCCTGGCAGCACAGGGTCCCACGGGATGGCGGTGCTGGCACGCGAGGACGCCGTCGACCGGGGCCGCGCCGTCTCGGCCGACGAGGTCGCGGTCGAGGAGCCGGGGGAGGGTTTCTCGCGCAAGATCCGCGCGGGGGAGCTGCACGTCCTGGACCACCACCACGAAGGTTCCTTCTCGGCCTCGCTCGTACGCTACCCGTCGATCTACGGTCCGCGCCAGGTCTACCCCCGGGAGTGGTCGGTGGTACGACGGGTGCTGGACGGCCGCGACCGGATCATCCTCCCCGACAACGGCCTGACCGTCGCGATGCGCTGCGCGGCCGAGAACGCGGCAGCGTTCCTCCTCGCCGCCCTCGATCGGCCGGACGCCGCGGCCGGGGAGACCTTCAACGCCGGCGATCGCGACCAGCTGACGATGAGGCAGTGGGTCGCGGTCTGCGCCGCGGCAGCGGGCGGGCAGCTGAACCCGGTCTCGCTCCCCTTCGACCTGGCCGGTCCCGGGCGTGGGCTCTATCCGGTCGGTCACGACGAGCACCTGCTCGCCGACACCCACAAGGCGGCGGACCTGCTCGGCTACACCGAGCCGGTCGCCGCCGCGGACGCGCTTGCCGCGACCGTGCGCTGGTACGTCGAGAACCCGCCGGCTGAGAGCGCCGCCTCCCTGAGAGACCCGTTCGACTATGCAGAGGAAGACCGCGTGATCGAGGCCTACCGTCGTGCCACCGCCGACCTGCTCGCGGCGCAGGAGCCGACCGGTCCGACCGTCCACCCCTATGCCCATCCCAAGGTCGCCGGCGAGCGCGACCACCGGGGCCGATGAGCCTGATCAGCGAGCAGATGCGGGCCGCGGTCGGCGGGATCGTCGACTGGCGGGTCTCGTTTCCGGTCGCCGCCTCGGACATCCGACGCTGGGCGATCGCCGTCTACCACCCCGAGCCGCCGCCGCGGCGCTTTCTGGATGACGGACCCGGCCTGATCGCTCCCGAGGAGCTCAACCCGTTCGCCTGGGCGGTGGCCGACCAGATGACGCCGGCCGTCGCTCCTGGGCTGCGTGATACCGACAAACCCGAGAAGGCGCTCGGGATCATCGGCCCGGGGCTCACGCATCAGCTCAACGGCGGCAGCGAGGTGACGTACGGAGCCCCGATCCGGTCCGGCGACGTGATTCGTGCGGAGACCCGACTGCACGCCTACCGCGAGCGGGCAGGTCGGATGGGGCCGATGCTGATCACCGTCTTCGAGGTCGAGTGGACCAATCAGGACGGCGCCCGGGTGAAGCTCGGCCACGACACCTCGATCCGCTACTGAGCCACCAGCAGCAGGAGCAACGATGAACGCCAGCACCGAGGTGACGGTCGGCGACCGGATCTCGACCGGGCCGCGCCGTACGGGCTATCCGGAGTGGAACCGCTTCGCCGCGGTCAACGACGAGTTCGTGCCCATCCACATGGACGACGAGGAGGGCCGCCGCGCGGGCTACCCCGGGTCGATCGCGATGGGGCGACTGCTGTGGTCCTATGCGCATCGGCTGCTGCGGGACTGGCAACCCGAGGGCCGCGTCGTCGCGCTGTCGCTCCGGTTCCGGGGCCCGGTGCTGCGCGATGCTCCCTTCGAGCTCCGGGCCACTGTCACCGGTGTGCGCGAGCAGCAGGGCGAACGGCTGGTCGACGTCGACCTGTCGATCGAGGACGAGGCCGGCAGCGTGCTCGCCCCGGGCACCGCCACCGTGACGCTGCCCGGGAGCTGAGCCGGGGTCAGCGGTAGCCGACCCCGACCACGGAGTGCATCGGCTCGCCGACCACGACGCTGCCGGACGTGATCAGCGTCTCGATCTCCGCCCCCGACAGCCCGGCCTCGGCGAGCAGCTCGCGGCTGAACTCACCGTGCCCGGTCGCCTTCATCACCGGGTGCGATCGGTGGCGGCTGAACGTGGCCAGGCGATGTGGCAGGAACGTCGAGTTGCCGTCGGGCCAGACGAGCTCGGTGACGTGACCGTCGGCCAACAGCGCTGGGTCGTTGACCACCTCACGGAAGTCACGCGCTCGTACGGCGGCGCCGCCGGCGCCGGTCACGACGGAGACCACCTGGTCCGACGTCATCGTGGCGAGGGCGCTGCTGATGGACTCGGCGACGTCGGCCTCGGGATCGGGGACGAGGCCGGCGGCGATCGCCTGGTCCGTGTCATGGAGGTGCACTCGCACCCACCCGTCGGCACACGGGTAGAACCGCGACAGCGGATCGGGGCCGGGGAAGTCACGCCCGCCGGTCTCGGCCGGGGGCCGGCCGGTGTAGCGGACGAGCTCGCCGCTCTGCATGAACGTCGCCGCCACCGCCAGGGAGGAGGTGACGTGCTGCCCGCCGCGACCGACAGCACGCTGGTAGAGCGCGACACAGGTTCCGAGCGCGGCCAGGCAGGCCACGGTCACATCGTTGATCGCAAGGGTGGAGAAGACCGGCTCGTCGTGGCCGCCCTGCGCCTTCATCATCCCGGACAGCGCCTGCACCACCGGGTCGTACCCGGGGTGGGTCGCCATCGGACCGGTCTCGCCGTATCCGGTGATCGAGGTGGTCACGAGGTCGGGCCGGGTCGTGCGCAAGGTCGCGTCGTCGATACGCAGGCGCCCGAGGACGCCGGGCCGGTAGTTGTCCAGCACCACGTCGCTGGCTGCCACCAGCCGAAGGAACGCGGCGTAGCCGTCGGGCTCGCGCAGGTTGATCCCCAGGCCGCGCTGGCCCCGGGCGATACCGTAGCCGCGTACGCGCAGCTCATCCCCGGTCACCGTCTCCACCTTCGCCACGTCGGCCCCCAGCGCGGCCAGCAGCATGCCGGCGTACGGCCCGGCGAGCACGGTGCCCAGGTCGGCCACCCTGATCCCGGCGAGCGGTCCGGTCCCAGGCGACGGCTTGTTGACCGGGGAGGGCTGCGCCGTGCGTGGCTCGCGCCAGGTCGCGTCGGCGTCGAAGGAGCGCGGCCGATGCTTCGGTACGCCGCCACACGTGAGTTCCGCGCCGACGCCGCCCATCACGGCGTGCCCGACGAGGGGATCTTCGAGCTCCACCCGCTGACCGATCGCCACGACCTGGGGGTGGTCGAGCCAGTTGTCACGGTCCCCGACCGGGCTGACCGGGCAGCCCGCCTCGGTCAGCTCGGTCAGCCACTCGGCACGGGTACGTCGCGCGAACGCCTCAGCGAGACGGGCACGCACCCAGTCCCGGTTGTCCGGTGCGTAGAGCCGCTCGCGCACGCCGTCGATCCGTGGGTCGGTGACGATGTCGGCGGTGTCGAGGTGCTCGAAGACGATGTCTTGGAACTTCGAGCCGAGGGCGCCGAGAAAGAGCCACTCGTCGTCGGCGCAGCGGTAGGTGCCGAACGTCGGGTTGGGGCCGCCGGGTCCGACGGTGGTGGCGGGCAACGGCTCGTCGGGACTGACCAGCATCGTCGTGATGGTGGTGGCCATCGAGCCGTGCAGCGGGTCGACCACGACCCGCTGACCGCGGCCGGTGCGCGCTCGCTCGACGAGTGCGGCGACGCCGCAGGTCGCTCCCCAAGCGCCCTGCATCGAGGACAGGAAGGGATAGACCGCGTCGACCGGACCACCGCTGAAGGAGGTCTGACGGCGAGCCGCTCCGAACTCGGCCGAGACCATGCGGTCGCGGGTGTAGGGGTCGATGCCCTCCTGCGCGTCGTTCCACAGAGGCAGATGCAGGTGAACGAGACCTGCAGGCGGCTCGCTGTCGAGATCGAGGCCGAGCGCGGCGGCCGTCCGTCCGTCTGTGGTGAGCACGATGTCGGCACCCGCGACGAGGTCGGCGCCGCGTGCCGGCGGCACGATCGTCTTGTTGCGATGCCATGCCACTGCCCCGGCGCGGCCGATGTCCTCGGGGTCGTCGAGCCTGATCACCTCGGCCCCGTAGTCGCCGAACACCATCCCGGCAAGCGGACCTGCCACGCCCCGGCTCGCATCCAGGAGCCGCACGCCGTCGAGCGCCGGTCGGTCGGGCGCGTTCCGGTTCGTCTCGTCCACTACCGGTCTCTCTTTCACGACTATTGTGTTACTAGTGACTTGCAATCTATATCATTGGTTCCCGACACATAATTAGGTCCGGTTGAGAATCGATGAAACACGATTGAATCGGCGCCTCCGACCCACCCAGGAGGGCACATGGTCCGCGAGCTTGATCACTGGATCGACGGCAAGAGCGTTCCGCGCGGAACGCAGTCGGCGATGACGGTCACCGGTCCGTTCGACCGCCGCCCCATCGCCCGCGTCTCCCTCGGCGGGCGCGAGCATGTCGACCTCGCCGTCGAGGCGGCGCGGCGTGCCGCGCGTGCCTGGGGCGACCGTCCACCTCTGGAACGTGGCCGTCTGCTCGCCGAGGTCGCCCGCCGACTCCGGGAGCGTGCCGACGAGTTCGTCGAGGTCGAGGTCGCGGAGACCGGCAAGCTGGTCACGGAGATGCGTGGTGGCCTCCAGGTCGCAGCCGACTACTTCGAGTACTACGGCGGTGTCGTCCGGGCTCTGTTCGGCGAGACGATCAATCTCGGCGCCGGGGATCACGCCTTCACCAGCCGCGAGCCGTACGGCGTCGTCGCGATGATCACCCCGTGGAACGGGCCCCTCACCCAGGCTGCTCGCGGGATGGCGGCTGCTCTGGCCGCCGGCAACACCGTGGTGATCAAGCCGTCGGAGTTCACCTCGAGCACCACCCTGATGCTGGCCCGGCTCTGTGAGGAGGTCGGCATCCCGCCAGGTGTCGTCAACGTCGTCGTCGGCGAGGGGCCGGAGGTCGGTGGACCGCTGACCGAGCACCCCGCGGTGCGGTTGATCGCCTTCACCGGCTCGGTCGTCACCGGCCGCCGTGTCGCGGAGACGGCCGCGCGGAGGCTGGTCCCGGCGATCCTGGAGCTCGGCGGCAAGTCGGCCAACGTCGTCTTCGCCGACGCCGACCTGGATCGGGTGGTCGAGCACGCGCTGACGATCTGCACCGGCGCCGGCCAGCAGTGCGCCGCACTGAGCCGTCTCCTCGTCCAGAACGAGATCCATGACGAGCTGCTGGAGCGGGTCGCCCAGGAGATGCGGGCTCGGATCCCCGGCGACCGGCTGGCGCCGATGACCACCGAGGCCCAGTTCGACAAGGTGCTGGAGTACTTCGACGTCGCGACCCAGGACGGCGCCCGCCTGGTCGCCGGCGGGCGGGCGGCGGCCGGCGCACTGGCGGCCGGTCGCTACGTCGAGGCCACGGTCTACGCCGAGGTCACCCCCCAGATGCGGATCTTCCGGGAGGAGATCTTCGGCCCCGTCCTCGCGGTCAGCCGATTCGCGACCGAGGAGGAGGGGATCGAGCTGGCCAACGACTCGGAGTACGGCCTGGTCGCGGGCGTCTGGACCGCCGACTCCGCCCGCGGTCTCCGAGTCGCCTCGCGGATCGATGCCGGGCAGGTCATCGTCAACGGCGGACGTACGGGTATCGAGACGCCGTTCGGCGGCTACAAGGCCAGCGGGCTGGGCAGGGAGAAGGGCTTCGAGTCGCTGCTCCACTACACCCAGCTGAAGACCACCGTCGTCTCGACGCGATGAGTGTCAATCATGTTGTAGTCGATTTACATGCATCTTGAACACATTTAGAGTCTCATCGTCACTCCATCGCAGCAGACCAGCAGAGGAGAGCAGATGAGCACAGCCGAGTTCGATCTCGTCGTTCGTGGCGGTGAGGTGCACGACGGCACCGGCGCCACCGGCAGGATCGCCGACATCGCGGTCAAGGACGGCCTCATCGTCGCCGTCGGCGACGTGGCCGGCAGCGGTGCGCAAGAGATCGACGCGACCGGGCGGATCGTCACACCCGGATTCGTCGACATCCACACCCACTACGACGGCCAGGCGGTGTGGGACGACGCCACCGCACCATCGTCGTACCACGGCGTCACGACCGTGGTGATGGGCAACTGCGGCGTCGGGTTCGCACCGTGCAAGCCGGAGGACCGCAACGGTCTGATCGAGCTGATGGAAGGTGTCGAGGACATCCCGGCTCCGGTGATGCACCAGGGCCTGACCTGGACCTGGGAGTCGTTCGCGGAATACCTCGATGTCCTGGAGCAGACCCCGCGCGACATCGACATCTGCGCGCTCGTGCCGCACGCCCCTGTTCGGGTGTACGTGATGGGGGAGCGGGCACTCAAGCTGCTGCCGGCCATGCCCGACGACGTCGCACGGATGCGCGAGATCGTCGCCGATGCGATCCGGGCCGGCGCCTGGGGCGTCTCGACGAGCCGTTCCACCGCCCACAAGAGCATCGGCGGCGACTACACCCCGACCCTGCTCGCCCGCGAGCGAGAGATCGTCGGCCTCGCGATGGGCATGGCCGACGCCGGCCGCGGGCTCTTCGAGTTCGTTGCCGAGGTGCAGGACCCGGACGTGATCGGTGAGTTCGAGATGGTTCGCCGAGCCCTGAAGAAGTCCGGTCTGCCGGGCGTCTACAGCCTGGTCCAGAGCGGGCAGACAGCCGCCGAGAACGAGGGCCTGTGGCGGGACCTGCTCAAGTACGCCCAGGAGGCCCAGGCGGACGGTGCGAACATGCGCCCGGTCGTCGCTCCCCGCGCGATCGGGTTGCTGTTGGGGCTGGAGGGCAGTCAGAACCCGTTCTCGGCGACCCCGACGTACCGCTCGATCGCGCACCTGCCGCTGGCCGAGCGGGTCGAGCGGATGCGCGATCCCGAGGTGCGTGCCCGGATCCTGTCCGAGGACCCGTACGCCGACAGCACGTGGCCGTTGCTCAAGGCACTGTCGTACTCGAAGATGTACCGCTTCGAGAACCCGCCCAACTACACCCCCGACGTCGCCAACTCGTTGCAGGCGATCGCCGACGCGGAGGGGCGACCGGTGACCGAGGTGGTCTACGACGTCCTGCTCGAGGACGAGGGGATGGGCTTCATCCACGTTCCGTTCGCCAACTACGCCAGCGGTGACCTGAGCGCGTGCCAGGAGATGCTCGAGGATCCGAACTCGATCATGGGCCTAGGGGACGGCGGAGCTCACGTCGGGTTCATCCTCGACGCCGGCTTCCAGACGTGGATGCTCACCTACTGGGTCAAGGACCGCGGGGTGATCCCGCTACCCGAGGCGATCCGCCGGATGACGTCCGACACCGCCGACGTGATGGGCCTCGCGGACCGCGGCCGGATCCGCGAAGGCCTGCGGGCCGACCTCAACGTGATCGATCTGGACAGGCTCGACTTCGGGTCACCGTACGTCGCCCACGACCTGCCCACCGGCGGCAAGCGACTGATGCAGAAGGCGGTGGGCTACGAGCACACCATCGTCGCGGGAGAGACCGTCTATCGCGACGGCGAGGACACCGGGGCCCGACCGGGACGTCTCGTCCGATCGGGACGCTGAGGAGACCCGAGGGGTCCGCACGTGGCGGCGTGCCGACCCCTCGGCCATCCTCACGAGTCCTGCACGCGCCGGTCCTCGGTGAGCAGCGGGCGGTCGTACGAGGTGTCGCTGCGATCGCGCGCGACGGTGCCGTTCGCCTTGCGGTCGACGGCGGGCAGGTCTGGTGTCGTGACTCCGCCGGTCCACTCCACCATCGAGACGCGGTGGGCGATGCGCCATTCCCCGTCTCGTCGTTCGAACTGGTCGACGTAGCGACCGCCGTGCAGGGTGACAGGCGTGCCGACCTTGTTGCGTCCGACCATCACGAAGTACGTCTCGGTGTGGGCGAGGTCGCCGTCGAGGTCACAGGTGTGGTTGGTGATGTAGTGCTGCTCACCGTGGTGGTTCGCGCGGTGCCCGGCGAAGGCCCAGGGGATGAACTCCTCGACAGGTCCTCGGAAGATACCGTGATCGTCGATCGCGCCCGGGTGGTATGCCGAGCGCAGCAGGTCCTCGTCGAGCCGATCCACCCCGCGGGTGTAGCGATGGAGGCAGTCGAGGATGTCCTGGCGGTCGAGGAGTTCCTGCAGTCGTACGGGATCGGGTCCGTCCTGCGTCATGTCGGTGATGGTCATGACGCCAAGTTAATGATGTTGTAGTTGTCATACAATCGTTTCGGGCGGGTATTCTGAATGGATGAGCGACCTTCCCGCGATGAACTACCGCCTCTTGGGGCGCAGCGGCCTGCGTGTCTCCGATCTGGCCCTGGGCACGATGACCTTCGGTGCCACCACGGGCTGGGGCGTCGAGGAGGCGACCGCCCGCAGCCTCTACGGGCTCTATCGGGAGGCGGGAGGAAATTACCTCGACACCGCCAACCAGTACGCGGGCGGTGCGAGCGAGCGTATCGTCGGCGAGCTCGTCGCCGGCCATCGCGAGGAGGTCGTCATCGCTTCCAAGTACACCAACGCCGCACCGCGCAACGGTGACCCGAACGCCGGGGGCAACCAGCGCAAGAACATGATGCAGTCCGTCGAGGCCTCGCTGCGCCGTATCGGCACGGACTACCTCGACCTCTATGTCGTCCACGCGTGGGACATGCTCACGCCGGTCGAGGAGGTGATGCGCGGGCTCGACGACCTGGTCGGCTCCGGCAAGGTGCTCCATGTCGGGGTCTCCAACACTCCTGCCTGGGTGGTCGCGAAGTCGAACACCCTGGCTGACCTGCGTGGATGGACGCGCTATGTCGGGCTGCAGATCGAGTACAGCCTGCTCGGACGGAGTGCCGAGGCGGAGTACATTCCGATGGCCGCGGACCAGGGCCTCTCCGTCCTGGCCTGGTCGCCACTGAAGAACGGGCTCCTGACCGGCAAGCACGCCGGCGGGGCGGCGGCCGGGACCCGGCTCGCCGCCGAGGTCTGGAACTCCTCGGCGATGGCGTGGACCGACCCGCACGGCAGCTCCGCGGGGCCGGTCGTCGAGACGGTGGTGACCATGGCGGCCGAGCTCGGGGTCACGCCGTCGCAGCTCGCGCTGGCCTGGTTGCGCCACCGCGAGGTGCACGTCGTCCCGATCGTCGGCGCCACCAGCCTCACGCAGCTGCGCGACAACCTCGGCTGCCTGCGGCTGGCGTTGACCGCTGATCAGGTGGCGCGGCTCGACGAGGTCAGTGCCGTACCGCTCGGCTATCCGCACCACTATCTGGCCAGCCCGATGGCGCGTTCGTTCCGTTCGGGCGGGATGTTCGACAGGATCGCCCGCTGACTCGACGCCTAGACTCAAACTAATTGTGTTCTTGCCTTTGATCAATTATGTTTGGGCGGGACCCAAGGCCGATACGGAGAAGGTTTGACGATGACATCGATGCTTGAGCGTGCGGAGGCCACCGGTCTGCCGATCCATCCCCTCAACCTCGAGGGCGACGAGCGACTGGGCGTCGACCCCTTCGCCGTCTGGGACGAGGCGACAGAGGTCGGCGGGCTGTTCTACAGCCCGGTCAACCGTGGCTACCTGGTTGCGGCCGACTACGACACGGTCAAGCAGGTGCTGCAGGACCCGCACACCTGGTCGAATCTGCCGAGCACGATCATCTACACCAAGGAGGAGGTGATCCTCGACGTCCCGCCGATCACGATGGACCCGCCGGTCCACACCAAGTACCGCAGGGCGTTGGCGCCACTGTTCGGGCCGAAGGCGGTCGCTCACCTCGAGGGGCGGATCGAGGAGATCTGCCACGAGCTGATCGACGCGATCATCGCCAAGGGGTCCTGCGACTACACCAAGGACTACGCCTCCAAGCTGCCCGCGCTCTTCTTCCTGGAGTGGCTCGGCATCGGAACCGACGACGTCGACCGGATGTTCCACCTCGCTGAGCGGGCGACCTTCGAGTTCCCGACGCAGGAGGAACGCGACGACATCGAGGCGCAGATCGACGCGATCGTGCGTGGCGCCATGAACGACCGGCGCGTCCACCCGCGTCCCGGTGATCTCGCGACGGCGTTCGTGGACATGACGGTGGACGGGGAGGAGATTCCCGAGGACCTGCTCGTCGGGATGGCGAAGCTCGCCTTCATTGCGGGCCAGGAGACGACATCGAGCCAGCTCGGCTTCATCATGTGGCACCTGGCCAGGAACCGCGACGACCGGCAGTACCTCATCGACGACCCCAGCCGGATCCCCGGGGCGATCGAGGAGCTGATGCGCTACTACAACACCGGTGGATCGGCAGGTCGCGTGGCCAAGCAGGACACCGAGCTCAACGGCTTCCCGGTCAAGGCGGGCGACCACATCTTCATCGCTCGTTCGGGCGCCGACCGCGCGTTGGCGGACGGCGTCGAGCTCAGCCGCACCGGTGTCCCGCACTCCGCGTTCGGCCTTGGCGTGCACCGCTGCATCGGCTCCCACGTCGCCCGTCTCGAGATGCGCATCGCGCTCGAGGTCTGGCACGAGCGGATGGCCGACTACAAGATCTCCGACGGCTTCGTCGAGGAGTACCGCTATGGCGGCTTCATGCAGCAGCTCCTGCATCTGCCGCTCGACTTCGAGGCTGTGCCCCGCTGAGCGGGCGGCCGAACGACACCCACCTCGAACCTGACGGAAGGAACAAACCATGACCGAGAACGCTGAGCAGGACCTGCGGTTCAAGATCGACACCGACCTGTGCGTCGGCCACGGGCGGTGCTACACGCTCGCGTCGCAGTGGTTCGACGCCGATGACATCGGCTACGGCGAGGTGAAGGACCTCGTCATCGGCGCCGATCAGCGCGCCGCGGCCGAGGACGTGGCTGCCGCGTGCCCGGAGGGCGCGATCACGCTCACCCTCTCCTGATCAGGTCTACGAGGGGCGCCGGACGAGCCAGTCCGGCAGCGCGGCGGCGGCTGCCGTGGTGAACAGCCGCCGCCGCGCGGACGTGGCAGTGAGAGCCAGGCCTCGACAAGTCCGGCTTCGCCGTGCGTCACGAACCGGCTGAAGGCGTCGGTGCAGACCGGCGACCCGGCGCTGTCGGGGATCGTCCCGAGGCCCGACTCGAGCGGGCCAAGGCCTTCGGTGCCACGCACGTGGTCAATTCGCGGACCACCGACCCCGTCGAGGCGGTCCGGGACATCACCGGGGGCGGCGCGGACCACGTCTTCGACTTCGTCGGGGCCCGCCCGGTCACCGCCCAGGCCATGCAGATGCTGGGTAAGGGCGGCGGGCTCTACCTGATCGGCGTCGCCGCCATGGACGCCGGCCTCGAGGTCAGCTCGATGGTCGCGCTGACGAACTCGCAGCGGGTCCAGGGCGTCTACATGGGCTCCTCGAACCTGAAGCGCGACATCCCGTTCTACGCCTCGATGTACCTCCAGGGCCGGATGAACCTCGACGACCTGGTCTCCAAGGAGATCGGCCCGACCGAGATCGAGAGCGGCTACGAGGCGCTCAAGGACGGTTCCACCGCTCGCGTGGTCGTCACCGACTTCTCCGTCTGAGCAGCCCGTCGGAACGAGGAGCCCGGGCTATCGGCCCGGGCTCCTCTCCGTGCCTAGGCGGTACGCCCTCAGCCCTGCTCGCTGAGGATGATGTCGGCGGCGATCCAGGCCAGCGCCATCGTCGGGGCGTTGTTGTTGCCCGACGGCTGGTCCTTGAAGACGGAGGCATCAACGACTCGGAGCCCTTCGGTGCCACGTACGCGCAGCGAGGCGTCGACGACGTCGTCGTCGTCGGGACCCATCGCGCACGTGCCGAGACCGTGCGCCCCCGCGTTGCCCTTGTTGATGGCGTACTCGACGATCTCGGCGTCCTCGGTGATCTGCGGTCCGGGCTGGAGCTCTTCCACGACGTACTGGGAGAACGGCTCCGAGGCGATGATCTCGCGCGCCTTCTGCAGGACCTTCGGCAGGATCTGCTGGTCCTCGGGTGTACTGAGGAAGTTCGGGTCCAGACGCGGCTCGTCCTTCAGGCCGGGGCCGGTGATGTGCAGCGAGCCCTGACTGGTCGGGTACATCGGCAGGGCGACGTACTTGAAGCCCGGCTCCTTGTCGACCACCATCTGCCCCGACATCGGGTTGACGCCCGAGGTGGAGATCGGGGTGAAGAAGACCTGGGTGTCGGGGTGCTCCGAGGCCGGGTCCGACTTGTAGATCGCGCTCAGCGCGAAGCCACCGTGGGCCACCATCCCGCTGCGGGAGAAGAGGTACTTGAAGCCGGTCCACAGGTAGCGCGGTGTGGAGGAGGCCTCGGCGTTGTAGCCCTTGATCCCCTTGAGCCGGCCCTGGAAGAGGATGCCGCGGTGCTCCTTGAAGTTCTCTCCGACCTTCGGGCTGGCGACCTTGACCGGCACGCCTGCCTTCGACAGGACCTCGGGGTTGCCGATGCCGGAGCGCTCCAGCAGGAGCGGGGAGTCGAAGGCGCCGCCGGACACCAGCACCTCTCGGGAAGCCGAGTAGGTGACCGTGCCTGCGGGAGTCCGGCAGAGCACGCCGGTGACGCGGGTCCCGTCGAGGACGAGCCGCTCCGCCTCCGTGTGCGTGACCACGGTCAGGTTCTTCCGCCTGCGAGCGGGCCGGACGTAGGCGCGAGCGGCACTCATCCGGGTGCCCTTGCGGATGTTGGAGGCGACGTACGAGACCCGCTCGCCACCGCTGCCGTTCATGTCCTCCTGGAAGGGAACGCCGTGGCGCGCGAAGGCGGCGATCAGTGCCTCGCAGGTGGCCTCGCGTGGTGCCGCGATCTCGATGTCGACCGCGCCGGCGCCGCCGCGGACGTCGTTGCCACCGAGCTCGTGCCGCTCCAGCTTCTTGTACGCCTCGAGGAAGCGGGCCCAGTTCCAGCCCTTGTTGCCGGCCTTCTCCCAGGCGTCGTAGTACGGCGCCCAGCCCCGGTTCCACACCATCCCGTTGATCGTCGACGAGCCGCCCATCACCCGGCCGCGAGGCAGCTTCTCGACGTGACCGTCCGGGAACTCGATGGTGGGGAAGAACTTGCCGTACCTCGGGTTGTTGAGGGTGAAGTAGAAGCCCTTCGGGACGAGATGCATCGGGTGCTTGTCACCGCCGCCGGCCTCGAGCAGCAGCACCGAGTTGTGTGGATCCTCGGAGAGCCGGTTGGCGAGCAGGCAGCCTGCCGAGCCGGCACCGATGATGATGTAGTCGTAGGTGGTCTGCCGAGGTTGAGCCATCGTGTGTCCGATCGAGGTGAGAGCGCGTCAGCGCAGGGTGCGGAAGGTGTCGCGGATGTCGGTGACGACGTCCTCCGGTCGCTCCATCGCGCCGAAGTGGCCACCGACGGGGTGCTCGACCTGGTGGACGACATCGGCGTAGACGGCCGGGATCCAGGCGAACGAGGCGCCCGGCGGGTTGTCGTCGAGGAAGAGCGAGAGTCCGGCAGGTGCCTGGATCACCGGGGTGCGGTCGTGCGAGGGCTGCCACGGATGTGCCGCTGCCTCGTAGTAGAAGCGTGCCGCGGTCGGGTAGGTCTCGGTCAGCCAGTAGATCATCGCGGTCGTGATCAGGAAGTCCTCCGGGAAGACGTCTTCGAAGGGCTGGGCCGGGTCGTGCCACTCCAGCCGCCGTTCGGTCAGCCAGGCGAGCAGGCCGATCGGGGAGTCGTTGATGCCGTGGGCGATCGTGCGCGGGTGCACGATCTGCGGTGCCAGGTGGCCTGCGCGGGTGCGTTCCCAGGCGACCACGGCCTCCCGGTTCTCCGGAGTCGATGCCTCGGCCGCCTTGAGCAGGAGGTCCCAGGGCCGGTCGGAGCTCCAGCCCGAGGGCAGGGCCACCAGGCTGCTGAGGTGGAGGCCGATCAGCTCGTCGGCGTACTTGTGCCCGAGCTGCGCGGTCACCAGGGCGCCCCAGTCGCCGCCGTGGGCGGCGTACCGGTCGTAGCCGAGCACCTCACGCATGAGGGTCGACCACAGGTCCGCCGTGCGTACGAAGTTGATGCCGGGCCGGGTGAGCGGTGAGGAGAACCCGTAGCCGGGCAGGGAAGGGATCACCAGGTCGAAAGCGTCGGCCGCGTCACCGCCGTGGGATGCCGGGTCGGTGAGCGGCCCGATCACTCGATGGAAGTCCCAGAACGTCCACGGGAAGCCGTGGGTGAGCAGCAGCGGGGTGGGTGAGGGTCCTTTACCTCGCACGTGCACGTAGTGGATCGGGATCCCATCGATCTCCACCCGATACTGGGGCAGCTCGTTGATAGCCCGTTCCTGGGCGCGCCAGTCGTAGCCGTCGCGCCAACGCGCCACGAGCGCCTTCAGGTGCGCGCTGGAGATCCCGGCGTTATCGGTGCCGTCGTCGATGTCGGGAGCGAACCGGGCGCTCGCCAGCCGGCGGTCGAGGTCGGCGAGGTCCGCGTCGGATACGTCTAGGCGGAACGGAACTGGCGTGCTCATGGTGCTCCCGGGCTGGTGGCTGATTGGTTGCGGGTCACGGACCGGGCAGATGCCCGATCCGCGACCCGCCGTCGAGGGGTGTCGGCTAGCTGACGAGGAAGCCTTCGTAGTCGTTGTCGCGGGCGTCCTCGAGACGCTGCACGAACTCCGGCAGCGAGCCGATGTAGGCGACGTACACCCGGGGCTTGCCGGGGATGTTGTCGCCGAAGAAGATCGACTTGGCCGAGGCCTGCAGGGTGCCGGCGGCCGTGTCGGTGACGCTCTTGGTCCAGGTGTCCTGCGCGACCGGGTCGGCTTCGACGCGCTTCCAGTCGTTGGTGAAGATGTCATCGACGACCTTGGTCACCCACTCGACCACCGGCTCGGAGCATCGCGGACCGTTGCCGTGCCCGCCCTTGCCGTGCGGGCCGCCCTCGATGAAGAGGTTCGGGAAGCCCGCGACCTGCATGCCCAGATAGGTGTGCGGGCCGTTCTGCCACGACTCGCGCAGGGTCTGCCCGCCGAGGCCGCGGATGTCGATCTTGTTCAGGGCGCCGGTGAAGGCGTCGAACCCGGTCGCGAGGATGATCATGTCGACCTCGAGCTCGCCGGCCTCGGTGCGGATGCCATTCTCGGTGAACTCGAGGATCGGGTCCTCCTTGAGCAGGACCAGGTCGACGTTCTCCTTGTTGTACGTCTCGTAGTAGTTCGTCTCGCAGGGGACGCGCTTGGTGCCGAACAGGTGGTCGTCCGGGACGAGCTTCTCGGCGAGCTCCTTGTCGTTGACCCGCTCACGGATCTTGTCGGCCAGGAAGGCGCAGTAGATCTTGTTCGCGTCGGCGTCGTAGGCGAGGTCGTTGTAGAGCCCGATCCACTTGGTGAAGCCGGGGGAGTTCCACGCCTCCAGGTAGCGTGCGTCCCGTTCCTCGGGGGAGACCTCGGTCGACTTGATCGGGTCCCAGCTGTGCAGGAAGCCGCTGAAGGTGTTGCGCAGGTGCGGGAACATGTCGTCGTATCCTGCGCGGATCTCGGCCATGTCCTCGTCGGAGAGCGGCCGGTTGCGCAGCGGGACGGCCCAGTTGGCGGTGCGCTGGAAGACGGTGAGGTGACCGGCGGTCTCGGCGACCTTCGGGATCACCTGGACACCGGTGGCACCGGTGCCGATCACGGCGACGCGCTTGCCCTCGAAGCTGACGTCCTTGTCCTTGGGCCACAGCGAGGTGTGGTGCCACTCGCCCTTGAAGTTCTCCAGGCCCGGGATGCGGGGGAAGTTCGGGTCGGAGAGGATCCCGGTGGCGGCGATCACGACCCGGGCGCAGTAGGCCCCGCCCTCGGTCGAGCGCAGGGTCCAGGTGTTGGCCTCCTCGTCGAAGGTCATGCTCTCGATGCGGGTGTCGAAGTCGATGTCGCGCCGTAGGTCGTACTTGTCGGCGACCCGGTTGTAGTACGCCTCGAGCTCGGGCTGGCCCGCGAACATCTCCTTCCAGCTCCACTCGTCGAGGAGCTCCTTGTCCCAGGAGTACTGGTACGAGTATGACTCCGAATCGAGCCGGGCGCCGGGGTAGGCGTTCCAGTACCAGGTGCCGCCGACGCCGGAGCCGGCCTCGATCACCCGGACGGAGAGACCGAGCTTGCGCACGAGCATCAGCTGGTACATCCCGGTCAGGCCTGCGCCGACGATGACGACGTCGTACGTGCGCACTCCCGCCTCCTCGGGCTGCGATCCTGCCGTGGCAGGGACGGTCGCGGTCTCGGTCATAGGTTCCTCCAATGAAAGTCTGGTGCCGACGGCCGCGAAAGTGGGGACCGTCGCGCTGTCCCACACGTGATGCTATCGGCTTACCCACCTATAACACCACAATGAGAGCATTGTAAACACGATAGCCCATGACTCGTGCCACGCCTCCGCAGTTGTGTTACTCGGGCGGCCATGCGTCTGGTCTTGCTTCCAACTATGTTAGAGTAATGGTGCTAACAAGTTGAGTGGATCTGGGAGGTCGTCCTGTGAGAGTGGGCATCATTGGTGCGGGTATGTCGGGGCTGTTCCTCGCGCATCACCTTGCCGAAGCCGGGATCGAGTATCAGATCTTCGAGAAGCGGGACGGCGTCGGTGGCACCTGGTACGACAACACCTACCCAGGTCTGCATGTCGACGTGATCACGCGGTCCTACGAGTTTCCGTTCGCCCGGAAGAACTACTGGTCCAAGCGCTACGCCCCCGGCTCGGAGATCCGCCGCTACCTGACCGAGTTCGCTCGCGACGAGGGCATCGTCCGACGGGTTCGGTTCAACACCGAGGTCCGCGAGGCGATGTGGGAGAACGGAGCCTGGACCCTGACGCTCCCCGACGGCACCACCGAGGTCTTCGACGTCGTCGTGGCCGCCACCGGGTTCCTGCACGTGCCCAAGCGACCGACCTTCCCCGGCGTCGAGGACTTCGAGGGCCACAGCTGGCACTCATCGGAGTGGGATCACGACGTCGACCTGCGCGGCAAGCGCGTCGGTGTCGTCGGCACCGGCTCCAGCGGCATCCAGATCGTCAGCGAGCTGGGCAAGCGTGGTCATGACGTCAAGCACTTCATCCGTACACCGCAATGGATCCAGATCCGGCAGAACAAGAAGATCTCGCCGCTCGAGCGGCTGCTGCTGAGGGTGCCGGCGCTCGCCGGCTACTGGGACCGACGCATCGCCAAGCTGCGCGTCGCGACCGAGGGCTCGGAGACCTGGCGGCTCGTCCCCGGCGCGGAACGGACCGTGCAGACCCAGCGGTTCTACGACGAGCTCGCCGAGGCGGTTCCGGATCCGGTGCTGCGCGAGAAGCTCACGCCGAAGGACCCTCCCGGCTGCAAGCGGATCCCGAAATCTCCCGACTACTACCAGGTGATCCAGCGGCCGAACGTGACGCCCGTTTTCGGCGGCGTGCAGCGGATCGAGCCGAACGGCATCGTCGACTCCGACGGTACCCGGCACGAGCTCGACGTCATCGTCTACGCCACGGGGTTCGACCCCCACGCGTACATGCGACCGATGGAGGTCACCGGACCGGACGGTCTGACGGTCGAGAAGATCTGGGCGGACGGGGTCTACAGCTACCGCGGTATCGGCCTTCCGGGGATGCCCGGCTTCTTCCTGCTCAACGGCCCGTTCGCGCCGGTCAACTCCGTGGCGATCCCGACCTGCCTGCGCGACGAGGTGGGCTTCCTGATGCGCCTGCTGGAGACGATGCAGCGCGAAGGGCGTGCGCTCGCCCCGTCCGAAGAAGCCACCGACGCCTTCTGTGACACCGTCCGGGCGGCGCTGCCCGGCACCACCTACTCGCTGTGCGACAACTGGTACACCGACAAGGGCGGCGTCCCCATCATCTGGCCCTTCACGCGCCAGCAGCACGCCGACCAGTACGCCGACGCCGACGTCGCCGACTTCGAGCGGTTCGACGCGCGTGGCGAGCTGGGCCGGCCGCCCGCCGCCGGCCGCCACCGGACCGCGTCCTGACGAACAGACTGGAGCAATCCCGATGACGACAACCCAGGAAACCGAAGACCAGTCCAAGCCCGGCCCTCTCGTCGGCGTGCGGGTCATCGAGGTCGGTGACCGGATCGGCGAGTACTGCGGTCTCGTGCTCGCCGGTCTCGGTGCCGAGGTGATCAAGGTCGAGCCGCCGGAAGGCGCCGAGAGCCGGCGGATGGGGCCGTTCGTCGATGACGTACCCGATCCGGAGAAGTCGCTGCACTTCTGGACCTACAACCGTGGCAAGCGGTCGGTGGTCCTGGATCTCGACACCGACGACGGGCGCAGCGGGCTGGAGGAGCTGGTCGCGGGCGGGGACGTACTCCTGGACGCGACGCCGGTTGGATACCTCGACGAGCGTGGCCTCGGCAGCGCGACCCTGCGCGGACGCCTCCCGGAGCTCGTGGTCGCCCGGATGACGCCGTTCGGCGAGGAGGGACCTCGCAAGGACTGGAAGGCCAGCGACCTGGTTCACCTGGCGCTGGGCGGTCAGGTGATGAACAACGGCTACGACCCGAACCCGTCGGGCGAGTACGACCTGCCGCCGGTGGCCGCGCAGCTCGACCACTCCTACGCCGTTGCGGGGGAGCAGCTGGCCTTCACCGTGATCGCTGCGCTGATCAGTCGTCGCCGGACCGGTCAGGGCCAGCACCTCTCCTGCGCCGTGCACGAGGCGCTGGCGAAGAACACCGAGGGCGACCTGATGTCCTGGGTCTGTCTGCGTACCCCGTTCAACCGGCAGACCTGCCGCCACTCCGCGCCCAACGTCTCGATCCACCGCTCGATCTTCCAGACGAAGGACGGCCGTTGGATCCTGGCCTCCACCCGCAATGCCAAGCTGCTCGGTCCGTTCCTGGAGAAGTACGGGATCGGCGACGAGATCAGCGACGGCAGCGACGAGAAGACCAAGGACTCCCGTGTCCTCCCCGGCATGGAGGGCGGCGCCGCCCGCAACATGGACGCCGTCGAGCACACCGTGCGGCGCTACCTCTTCGAGGACGTCCCGTGGCGGGAGGCCCAGGAAGCCGGCCTGATGTGGGTGCCCGTGCGCAAGCCGCATGAGTCGGCGTACGACGAGCACTGGCTGCAGCGTGGCACGTACGGAGACATCGAGCACCCTGAGCTGGGCCGTTCGCTGCGTTACCCGCTGAGCAAGTGGATCGCCACCGAGACCGCTTGGGTCAAGCCCGACCCGGCGCCGCGTCTCGACCAGCACGGCGACCTGCGCACCACGATCACGCCGCGACCGCTGGAGCGCTCCTCGTTGATCGTGCCCGAGCGGCTCTCACAGCACGGACAGCCGTGGGCCCTCCAAGGAGTACGCGTCCTGGACTTCACCTGGATGCTGGCCTCGGCCGGTGCCACCCGCTTCCTCGCCGCGCTCGGCGCCGACGTGATCAAGGTCGAGTGGCACAAGAACCTCGACCCGCGTCGAGGTGGTAACCCGGTCGGAGGCCGGGAGGCCCGCGAGGCGGCGACGGGACCGGTGCCCTCGCAGTGGCCCGCCGATCTGGGTGGCCCGGTCGGCGCGCAGTACAACAACAAGAACCCCGGCAAGCGCGGCATCTCGCTCAACGTGAAGCACCCCAAGGGCCTCGAGATGGCCCGCCGGATGGTCGCCGAGAGCACCATCGTGGCCGAGGGCTTCTCGCCGGGCGTCATGGAGAGCTGGGGCCTGGGCTACGACGAGCTGCGCAAGATCAAGTCCGACATCATCTACGCCAAGCAGTCCGGTATGGGCACGGCAGGCATCTACGGCCGCTTCCGCACCATCGGACCGGTGGCCCAGGCCTTCGCCGGTACGTCGGAGATGAGTGGCCTGGCAGACCCGTTCCCGCCGGCGGGCTGGGGCTACTCCTACCTGGACTGGTACGGCGCCTACAGCTTCGCGCTGGCAATCCTGAGCGCCGTCTACCACCGTGACGTCACCGGCGAGGGACAGGCGATCGACGCCTCCCAGAGCGAGGTCGGCATCTTCATGACCGGTGTCCCGGCTTTGGACTACCAGGTCAACGGACGGGAATGGCAGCGCGCGGGCAACCGCTCGCCCTATGCCACCGCCGCGCCGGAGGGTCTCTACAAGGCCAAGGGCCACGACCGCTGGATCGCCATCACTTGCGCCAACGACGCGGACTGGGTCGCGCTGGCAAAGGAGGCCGGTCACATCGAGTGGCTCTCCCATGCGGACTTCGCCACCGCGGCGGACCGGCACCGCAACCGGGCCGCGTTGGACAGGCTGATCCAGACCTGGACGGCCGAGCAGGAGCCGTTCGGCCTGATGCAGCGGCTGCAGGCCGTCGGGATCGCTGCCGGCGTCGCCCAGACAGCCCAGGACCGGGTCGAGAACGACCCGCAGCTGGCCTCGCTCGAGTGGCTGACCGAGCTCGACGCCACCAACTTCGGCCACTGGCCGGTGGCGGCGCCGTCGGTGAAGATGTGCGACACGCCCCAGTACGCGGGCGGCCAGGTGGGCCGCGGTGCGCCGATCTACGGCGAGCACAACTACGAGGTCTATGAGGAGCTGCTCGGGCTGAGCCGCGACGAGGTCGACGAGCTGGCCGAGGAGGATGCGATCTGATGGCGGCCACGCAACTGGGCGGCGCCATCCGGGGCCGGACCGCGATCGTCGCTGCCGGCAACACCGCCCAGGGCACGATCCCGGGGATCTCGGCCGACGAGCTCGCCGTGGAGGGGATGCGGATCACGCTGGCCGAGGCCGGTATCGACAAGTCCGAGATCGATGGTCTGATCACGTGCAAGTCGTACGGCGGCTTCGGGATCGACACTGAGATCGGCCGTCTCGCCGGCCTCAATCCGGCGTACAGCGCGACCCTCGACTACGGCACCTGCAACTTCTCGCTGCACCTGGCCTGCGCCGTGATCGACGCCGGCCTGGCCAGCGTGGTCGCGATCGTCTACGGCACCAACCAGCGCAGTGCGGGCAACAAGTTCTCGCACCCGTTGGGTCGCCAGGACGAGGCGTCGGTCTACGGCTTCCTCAACGTGGCCGGCCCGGCGGCGATGGCCTTCCGGCGCCACCAGAGCGTGCACGGCACCACCGAGGCCGACCTGGCCGAGATCTCGGTCTCGCAGCGGAAGTACGCCGTGGACAACCCGCTGGCGATCTTCCGTGAGCCGATGTCGGTCGAGGACTACCTCGCCGCGCCCTACCTGGTCGAGCCGCTGCGCCGCTCGGACCTGTGCATGATCTCCGACGGCGCCGCCTGCCTGATCGTGGCGCGTGCCGACAAGGCGGCCGAGCTGACCGACAAGCCGGTGCACGTGATGGGCATCGCTCAGCAGACGGGCCTGCGTGACCGGCAGAACGCCGATCAGTGGATGCGGCCATGGATCCAGCAGGTCGCCGATCGGATCTATCCGGCGGCCGGGATCGACCGGTCCGACGTCGGAGCGCTCTACATCCAGGATCCGACCAGCATCTGGGTGCTCCAGATGCTGGAGTACTACGGCTTCGTCGAGCCCGGGGGTGTCGGCGACGCGTTCCGCACCGGCGCCGTCGGCCACGGCGGGAGGCTGCCGCTCAACACTAACGGTGGACAGCTCTCCGAGGCGTACATGTGGGGCTTCCTGCATCTGTGCGAGGCCGTCCGGCAGCTCCGCGGCGAGGCAGGCGCGCGTCAGATCGACGGACTCACCACGGCGCAGTACGCATCGACGTTCGGCTTCATGAAGGCCGCGAGCACGATCCTCTCCCGGGAGCTGGCATGAGCTACGAGACCCCTGAGACCTCCGACGACTCGCGCTTCTGGGACGAGGCCGCGCAGGGCCGCCTGGTGTTCCAGCGCTGCGAGGCCTGCTCGTACGTGCGTTGGCCGGCCGCGGGCGTGTGCCCCGAGTGTCTGGACCGCCGCTTCGTCTGGGAGGAGGTCGAGCCCGCCGGAACGGTATGGAGCTACGCCGTCTATCACCGGGCCTATGCCGGTCACCTCAAGGAGCGGATCCCCTACAACGTCACCCTCGTCGAGCTCGACTGCGGAGTGCGTCTGTTGAGCACCCTCGTCGGCTTCGACGACGACGCTCCTGTGGGCGCGCGCGTGCGCGCCCGCTTCGAGGCGGTCGGCGACCACTCCGTCGTCCCCGTCTTCGGGCCTGCCTGAGCCTGCCTGTCGTAACGCTGACACGACGGGCCCACCCGGGGACCGTCGCCACGGAAGGAGCACGATGAACACGCCGCACGGTGTCCCCGTCACGGATTTCGACCACCACTCCCGAGCGTATGCCGAGCGACCGTTCGAGACGCTCGCCACGCTGCGCAACGACACGCCCGTCGCTTGGTCGACAGCCCACGACGGCTTCTGGGTCGTCACCGACCATGAGCACGTCATGGCCGGATTCTCCGACTACGAGACCTTCTCCTCGGCGCGCGGGCCGGCGATCCCGGCGCACCCGTTCGGCACCCGGCACATCCCGGTCGCCATCGATCCGCCGGACCACGCGATGTATCGCAAGGTGCTCAACTCCTGGTTCAGCAAGGCCTCGATCGACGCGCTGCAGCCGAAGATGAAGGCGATGGTGGAGGAGATCGTAGGAACGCTCGCGGCACGCGGCAGCTGGAACTTCGTCGACGACCTGGCGAACGTATCGCCGGGCGCGGTGACCCTCGACATCCTCGGGTGGGACGCGGGCCAGCGGATCGAGCTGCTCGACGTCATGACGTACGGCCTGATCAACATGGGCAACGCGGACCCGGCCGTGGTCGAGAAGAGCGCGGAGGGCAACCGCTGGATCCGCGAGCAGATCATGCGCGAGGTCGCCGATCGTCGCTCCGCCCCGCGCGAGGACCTGATGACGGTGCTGGCGACCGAGCCGATCGCCGGCGGCGAGATGCTGCTGGACGAGGAGATCACCGACATGGTCGTCCTGCTGCTGCTGGCGGGCTTCCACACCACCTCCGGTGCGCTCACCTCGCTGCTGGTGCACCTCGAGACGGACCCGGAGCTCCGCCGCCGCCTGGAGCAGGACCGGGACCTGATCCCGGCGGCGATCGAGGAGATCATCCGGGTCTACACCCCGGCCCCGCCGATCGCTCGGAACGTGGCCAACGACACCGAGCTCGGGGGCGTCTCGATGCGCGCGGGCGACTGGGTGCTGTTCGTGAACCAGGCCGCGAACCGCGATCCGTCGGCCTTCCCCGAGCCCGACGCCGTCGACCTCGACCGCAACCGGGCCAAGAGCGTGGCGTTCGGGTGGGGCGTACACCGGTGCCTGGGCCTGCACATGGCTCGCGCCATCCTGCGCCTGGAGGTCGAGGCGATCTTCGACCTGCTCCCGGGCTATGAGCTCGACCTGGATGCGGCGGTGCGTAGCAACGCCATGGGACAGGGATACTTCTTCACCTCCCTGCCGGCGCGTCTCCCGGCCGCAGCCGCCAGCTGAGAGCAGCCGTACGACCGAAAGACCGGTGCCCCCTCGCGAACCTCGCGAGGGGGGCACCGGTCTGTTGTATAGAGATCAGTCCAGGACGTCGATGGCGAGCCGGGGGCAGCCACCGACGGCTCGCTCGACCAAGGTCCGGTGCTCCTCGGCGACCTCGTCGCCGGGCCCGTGAGCTTCGGGCAGGACGCGCGCCTGATCCTGGTCATCGAGCTCGAAGACCAGCGGCGCGAGGGCCTCGCAGACGGCGTTGCCCTCACACAGGTCGGGGTCGATGGTGATGTGCATTTCAGGCTCCAGGAAGGTAGGCAGGAACGGAGTGGTAGAAGTAGCCGAGACCCATGTGATCGGACAGGACCGTGTTCTCCAGATCGATCCTGTAGTCAGGGATCAGATCGAGGCAGGCCTCGACCTCCAGCCGGAGGATCAGGCGGGCGAGATGCAGACCGAGGCAGCGGTGCACGCCCCACCCGAAGGCCATGCTCTTGGACCGGTCACGGTCCAGGTCGACCCGCTCGGGATCCGGGAAGGCTTCGGGGTCGTGGTTGGCTGCCATGTTCACGAAGAGGGTCCAATCGCCCTTCTTCATCTCGACACCGCCGAGCTCGGTGTTCTCGGTGACCCGCCGCGCGTGAGCGGTGGCGGGGGAGTAGATCCGGATGATCTCCTCGATCGCCGCGGGGATCAGGTCGCGATCCTGGTCGAGACGCTGCTTGACCTCGGGGTGCTGCTCCATGTGCACCATCAGGGCGGTGAACGCTCCGCTGGTGGTGTGGAACCCGGCGAGGATCAGCAGCACCACCATGTCCGCGAGCTCCTCGTCGGTGAGCTGCTTGCCGCCGACGATCGGCTCGGTGGCAAGGACCGTCATCAGGTCGTCGCGCGGCGCTGCGCGACGGTCGTTGGCCTCCCGCAGGATCTGCTCGCGGAACCAGCGGTTGCGCTGGGCGTTCTCCTCCTTGACCACCGGGTCGGGGTTGGCCTGGTTGCGCAGCGACACCGACATCACGTTGAGCAGCTCGACGCGTTGCGCGGGGTCCCAGCCGAGGATCGTCAGACTCACCGCGCCGGGTGAGACATTCGCGAGATCCGCGACGAAGTCCCAGCTGCCGCGCTCGGCGAGATCACCGACGAACCCCTCCACCATCGCCTTGATCTGTGGCTCTCGACGGGAGATCTCGGCCTTGCTGAACCACACGTTGAGCACCTTGCGGTAGGCCGCGTGGTCCGGGGGGTCGAAGGCCACCGGGATGTGACGAGCGCCGAACGGGTTCGCAGGAATCGCCGGCCCGGAGGCCGACGAGAACGTGCCGAAGTCGGCCAGCCCCTCGACGACGTGCTCGTGGTCGGTGATCACCCAGAAGCCGTCGTGCGCGGTCGACCACGCGATCGGTGCCTGGGTCCGCAGATCGGCGAGCACCTCGAAGGGACGCTCGGCGAACTCGGCGGCGTGGTGGTCGAAGTCGGTCACAACGACATCGGTAGGCGTGGACATCGTTCTCCTCTGTTGTTGCTGCTCGAATCGCAACTATGTTGTATCAGTACAGTTCCACTGGAAGAGGCTCCTGTCAACGCATCGGGAGCGCACACGGCATGCCATGGGGTGCGATTCCATTTGTGTTGCGTTATTATGAACCAATTGTGATGATCGGAGGAGGGGACTCCGACCCCACACGTTCCGCCCACCCGAGTACGGAGAGCCCATGACGTTCGTGATTTCGAAGGGATGCTGCAACGACGGATCGTGCGTCACCGTGTGCCCGGTCCAGTGCATCCGCCCACGCCCGGGCGACCCTGACTTCACCACCACCGAGCAGCTCTACATCGATCCCGACACCTGCATCGACTGCGGCGCGTGCATGGACGAGTGCCCCGTCGAGGCGGTGCACTCGGACTGGGATCTGCCGGAGGAGATGTCGGACTACCTGGCGATCAATGCCGAGTACTTCGCGATGAATCCGCTCGTCGGTGTCGGGCCTCCGACGTTCACCCGGCGGGTGCTGCCCGAGGACAAGCCCGCGCTGAGCGTCGCCATCGTCGGCACCGGCCCGGCCGCCTGCTATGCCGCCGCCACGCTGAGCGACATCAAGGGTGTCGCGGTGACGATGATCGAGCGGCTGCCCACGCCCTTCGGCCTGGTCCGGGCCGGCGTAGCGCCCGACCACGCCACGACCAAGAAGATCGCCGACCGGTTCGCCAGCGTGCTCTCGCGCCCGAACGTGACCTGCTACTTCAACGTCGAGGTCGGTGCGGACGTCACGATCGATGAGCTGCTCGAACACCACCATGCCGTGCTCTGGGCCGGTGGCGCGCGCGACGACCGCAAGCTCGGCATCCCCGGCGAGGAGCTCGATGGCGTGCACGCCGCTCGGTCCTTCGTCGCCTGGTACAACGGCCACCCTGACCACGCGTCCGAGCAATTCGACCTCAGCGGAGATCGGGTCGTCGTCATCGGCAACGGCAACGTCGCGCTCGATGTCGCGCGGACGCTGCTGCGGCCCACCGCCGACCTCGAGGCCACCGAGATGGCCGAGCACGCCATCGCCGCGCTGGCCGAGAGCAAGGTTGCCGAGGTGGTCGTCGCGGCACGACGCGGTGCTGAGCACGGCGCGTTCTCCCAGGGTGAGCTCCTTGCCCTGGAAGGGATCGAAGGCATCACCGTGGTGGCTGAGCCCGACGAGATCTCCGCCGACGGCAGCGGCCGCAAGCACGAAGCGCTGCTGCGCGCCACCCGACGCGACGGCTCCGACGGCCCGGCGATCCGGTTCCGGTTCGGTGTCGAGCCGGTGTCCATCGAGGGCTCGGACGGCGTCGAGGCGATCAGCTTCCGCCGCCCCGACGGCTCCATCGAGCAGATCGGTACCTCGCTGGTGCTCCGAGCCATCGGCTACCGAGGTACTCCGGTCGAGGGACTGCCGTTCGACGACGCCACGGCGACGCTGCCCAACGACGCCGGTCGGGTCGTCGATCCCGCGAGCGACGACCCGGTGCCCGGGTTGTACTGCTCCGGCTGGATCAAGCGAGGTCCCCGCGGCATCATCGGCAGCAACAAGCAGGACGCCGAGGAGACGGTCGACTGCATCCTCCAGGACCTGGGTGCGGGACGGCTGCGAGAGCCGAGCCGCACCTCTGAGGATCTGGCCAAACTGCTCGAGGATCGCGTCGAGGACCTTCTCGACAAGGCGGCCTGGGGCCGTATCGATCTGGAGGAGAAGCGTCGCGGTCGTGAGAGCGCACGGCCCCGGCAGAAGCTGGTGACGATCGAGGAGCTGCTCGCCGCGTCCCGGGTGCAGGCGTGACGTCGGCACCGGAGGCGGGAACCGAGCTGGTAGAGGTCGACGGCGTCGGCATCGCCTGGAGGCACCTGGGGTCGCCCGAGGCCGGCACCGTACTGCTCGTCCACGGGGGTGCCGCGCACTCCGGCTGGTGGGCAGAGGTCGCCCCGGTGCTGGCCCGAGATCACCACGTCGTACTGGCGGATCTGAGCGGGCACGGAGACAGCGACCATCGACCGGCGTATCGCGCCGGGCTGTGGGCCGAGGAGATGGCCGCCGTGCTGCGCGCCGCAGGCGTGGGTACGACGACCGGTCCGGCCACCGTGGTGGGGCACAGCATGGGTGGCCTCGTCGCGGTGGCGACGGCTGCTCGATTCCCGGAACTGGTGGAAGGCCTGGTCCTGGTCGACACTCGTCTCCCGTTGCGGGAGCTGCCGCCCCCGACCGCGCCGGCTCGCCTCTACGTCTCGGCACAGCAGGCGCTCGACCGGTTCCGGCTCCTGCCCGACCGGACCAACGCCGATTCCAGCCTGCTGCAGGAGATCGCTCGGATGGGTCTGATCGAGGCCGATCCCGGGTGGCGATGGAAGTTCGACCCAGCGGCCCGTCGTCGGTTGAGCAACGTCGAGGTGCGCGAGGACCTGGCGGGCGTTCGTTGTCCCGTCGGCTACCTGTACGGAGCGGAGAGCGACATGGGTGGGCCCGATTCGGCCGCCTGCCTGCAGGAGTGGCTCGGTCGGCCGGTGCCGGCCGAGGTCGTACCCGATGCCTTTCACCACGTCCCGCTGGACCAGCCGGCGCGCTGCGCGGAGGCGATCGAACACATGCTCGCCGAACTGGTGCGCCGATGAGCGGCTGGCGCGCGGTCGCCGGGTTGATCACTCGCCGGCGGTTGCCGACGACACCTGCGCTGGTGCCGGGCGAGCGGTACGTCTGTGACCTGGGCGGCCCGGGCGAGCGGCTGGCCGATCTCGAGCTCGTCCAGGTCGACCGTTGGGTCGAGGCCTATGCCGACGGCGTGCTGCACCAGGGCATGACGGCGCGCTTCCGGACTCCCCGGGGGGACAGCGTCGAGATCCCTCGTGAGGACGTGCTGTGGCACCGTGACCATCACCCCCTGATCGTGAAGGCGGCAGCTGTTCTCGACGTGCCGCTCGTTCCGCCGCGGCGACGGCCGTTGCCGCAGTGGCGAGTCGGTACGGCACGCGTCGGCTCGCTGGGCATGGTCGAGCTGGGCCGACTCCTGACGGGACAAGGTGAGCGATGATGCTCGGCGGGGACGACGTCCTGCCGTTCGAGGTCGATGTCGAGGATGACGTACTGACCGATCTGAGGCGTCGGCTGAAGCACACCCGCTGGCCCGACCAGATCCCCGGGTCCGGCTGGGAGCGGGGCACCGACGGCGGTTATCTGCGCACCCTGATCGACTACTGGCACGACGACTTCGACTGGCGAGCGCAGGAGCGGACACAGAATGCCTGGCCGCAGTTCGTGACCACGCTGGACGGCGCGCGCGTGCACTTCTTCCACGTACGCTCGCCGCATCCCCAGGCAAGGCCGCTGATGCTCACCCACGGCTGGCCGAGCACACCACTGGAGTTCCTCGGTGTGATCGGTCCGTTGACGGATCCGACGGCCTACGGCGGCCGGGCCGAGGACGCCTGCCACGTGGTGGCGCCGTCGATGCCGGGATTCGGCTGGAGCCTGCCGACCGCGGAGTCCGGCTGGCATGCCGGCCGGATCGCGAGCGCCTGGCTCGAGCTCATGCGGCGTCTCGGCTACGAGCGGTTCGTCTCACACGGGACCGACTGGGGCTCGGTCGTCTCCACCGAGATGGCGCGGCAGGCGCCAGAGCGCGTGGCCGGCCTCCACCTGACCCTTCTGATCAGTGGGCTACGTCCCGCGGACGGGGTGCTGACCCCCGAGGAGGAGGTGCAGCAGCAGGCGAACGACGCCTTGCGTGGCACCGAGCTCGGCTATGTGATGCTGCAGTCCACCAAGCCCCAGACCCTCGCCCATGCGCTCGCCGACTCGCCCGTCGGTCAGGCAGCCTGGATCGTGGAGAAGCTCCGGGGTTGGACCGACTGCGACGGCGACCTCGAGTCGGTTCTGAGCAAGGACGAGATCCTCACCAGCGTGACGACGTTCTGGGTCACGGGCACCGGCGGCTCGTCGGGGAGGCTCTACTACGAGGGACGCGTCGCCGCCGTCGACTCCGTGCCACGCCCTGGCCGGATCGAGGTGCCGACGGCCGTCGCACTGTTCCCGAAGGAGCTCTACCCGACCTCGCGCCGGATCGCGTCGGAGCACTACGACATCGTGCGCTGGACACCGATGGCTCGCGGCGGGCACTTCGGTGCGTGGGAACAGCCGGACCTGCTGGTGACGGACCTGCGCGCGTTCCTCCGCGGGCTCTAGTCCGCTCCCGGTTCCGGCTGGAGCTGCGAGTCCGCGCGGCGGGCTTCCCCGGCTCCGGGCGAGGCTGCCTCCAGTGCCGCGCGATGATCCGGGTGAGCGAGGCCGATCAGTCGCTCACGCCGCTGTGCCAGGGTGAGCCCGCGCAGCCGTGCAGCGCCGTACTCGGTGACGACCCAGTCGACCTCGCTGCGGGGTACGGCGACCGGGCCGTGCAGTTGCGGCACGATCGCGGAGCGACCACCGGCGGTCGCGCGCACGATGGTGATGGCGCCGCCTCCCGGAGACAGCATGGCCGGGCGGGCGAAGTCGAGCGCTCCGCCGGCGGCACCGACGTAGCGCCCGCCGGCGACCTCGGTGTTGACCTGTCCGGTCAGATCGATCTCGATCGCGGCGTTGATGGCGGTGAAACGCGGAAGTGAGGCGAGGACGGCGGGATCGTGGGTGTGCGCGGTCTCGCGCAGCGCGATGGCGGGGTTGCGGTGAGCGAGTCGGAACAACGCCTCCGACCCGAGAAGCAGACCGGCGACCGAGACACCGGTGTCGCGGGTCTTGTGGGCGTTGGTGACCACGCCGGCGGCGATGAGGTCGGCCAGGGCGTCGCCGAGGGCTCCGGTGTGCACGCCCAGGTCGTGATGACCGCTCAGACTCCGCACAGCGGCATCCGGCAGTGCCCCGATGCCCACCTGGAGGGTCGCTCCGTCGCTGACGATGCCGGCGACGTGTGCTCCGATCGCTGCGGTCCCCGTAGTCCGCGGGCCGCCGGGTAGGGGCGTGGGTAGGTAGGCGACCTCGACGAGAGCACTGATGCGCTCGGCCGGGATCATCGGTGCGTCCGGTGAGTGCGGCGCGGCGTGATTGACCTCGGCCACCACGACGCGGGCGTTGCGTACGGCGGCCATGAGGTACTCAGCGGCGAGAGCGAGGTGGTACGTGCCGGCGGTTGCGCCCGGGGTGACCTGGACGAGGGCGACGTCGACGGGCATGGCGCCCTCGGCGATGAGCTGCGGCAGATCGCTGTACCGGCTCGGGACGATGTCGAGGCGGCCGGCGTCGTCGAGGAGCCGGTTGACTCCGCCCCCGCCGTACGACTTGAAGCCGAGTCCGGCGGCGCCCACGGTGTCCTCGGCCGCGCTGATACCGACGAAGCAGCGTAGATCCGGGACGGCGCTCGCCGCCTCTCGGAGCGCGTGGGTCAGGGTGCGCGGCTCCGCGCAGCCTTGCCCCCAGACGACGGTGTCGCCGGCGCGCAGCAGTTCGGCCAGGTCGCGCATGGGTCCTCCGCTGATCTTCTCAAATGATGTTCAAAGTGTGCCCATCCGTATTCTTACCCCACGGTCTCGCTCGTACTGCGATGTCCTTATGGTGATCCGGCTTTGTGGAGGACGCCGATCACGCGGCGTCCTCCTGTGGCGTGTAGGGGCCTCGACGAGTTTCGCCGGGCATGAGCGTCGGCTTGCAGCCGCACTCGTCGTCGCACGCCAGGTAGATGTGTGCCGGGTGCCCGCACCACGGGCACGGCAGGTCGTGTGACAGATGGAACGGGTTGAACTGAACGACGTCCCACATGATCGCGCCTCCTCTCTGGTCTGTATCCGTTTCCGACGGTGAACAGTCCCTACCTTCCGTGCGTTGTGGCGCCTGTCACATCGGGCAGACTACGTACGTGGGTACGTAGATCGCGCCGGACCGCGACGCCGGGGCCGGCCCCGCCGGCACCGATGCCTCGTGCACGTGCGTGCAGGTCTGGGGGAGTGGCCAACCGACTCGCCTCCGCGACCTCGCCCTACCTGCTCCAGTACGCCGAGAACCCGGTCGACTGGTGGGAGTGGGGGTGGCGGCGTTCGACGAGGCGCGGCAGCGGGAGATTCCGGCCCTGCTGTCGTTCGGCTACGCCGCACGCCACTGGTGTCAGCTGACTTCGCTCCGCCGCCCGATCGCCAGTGCGTGCGGACTCACGCTCCAATCGGTGCCGTTTCGTGTCGATCCGGGTCGGTCTATGTCGAGGGCAGTCGGATGTGCTTGCGGAGTTTTCGTGCGTGCCGGTCATCGACCCATCGTCGTGGACCAGGATCAAATCCAGCGGTCCCGGTTCTTGACCCAGTTGGGCGCAGAGCGCGAGCATTCGGTTGTTGTCGCGGGTGATGATCGCGTCGCCGGCCGCGGCGCGGGTGCCGTTGGCGACGGTGATCGTTCGGCCGAGTGATGCACGGTGTCCACTCCAGATGCATGTCTGCGGCGACACGACTTCGAGCTGGGGAGTCACACAACGCGGGGCGCGTGCTGGTCGCTTGGCGAAAGCACCTCGTGGGCCGGAGACATCGGCCGGCGGGAGCCTGAGTCGGGAGGATCTGTGCGTCGTCGTGATCAGTTCCGGCTACAGCGAGGACGACTCCCGCAGGATCGACGCGTGGCGGGTCGACGCACGCACACTCGCTCTGAAGATGCGGAGCCGCCGGGCGGATGTCGTGACGCCGCGTAACAGAACCGCCGCCGCGCACCTTGGCGGGGTTGCCTGTTTTGATCAAGCCGCGTTCGACGGCCGTGCCGAGGATGGTTCGAAGTAGGCCATACGCCCGTGCCCGTGTGGTGTCCCGGCCGACTGCGGTGTTTCCGTACCACTTGTCGATGGCCTCGGAGGTGATGTCAGCGAGCGGAGCGTTGCCGAATGCGGGGAGGATGTGGAGGCGTAGCAGGTCCTCGTAGTCGGACCTGGTCCTAGGTGCCAGGGGTCGCCCTTTGACCATTCGTGCCGGCAGCCAGGCTGCCGCGTACTCCTCGAACGTTGTCGGAGTCGTTGTTCGGGCGGTCTTGCGTGCTTCGGGGGAGGTCGACGTGGGTGCGTCCGGATCCGGGCGCACCCACAACCCACAGAGGCGATCGTTGTCTTCCTCCCGTGTCCACTACGCGTTCACCGGCCAGGCTTCCGACTGCTCTCCGGACGGCTTCGTCCTGTCTGCCTGGCTACACTCGGGCGACGGTTCTCGGAAGGACGGGCATGGCAGCAGAGTTGGCGCGCGGGGAAGGTCGGGTCCTTGTCGTCGCGGCCGACGAAGAGCTCGTCGACCTGCTGATGAGCACGCTCTCGCTGGCTGGGTACGACGTCTCGCACGAGCCCTCCGGCCAAGCTGCCGTGGCCCGGATGCGGGCCGAGGGGATCGACCTGCTGGTGGTCGACATCGCCACGCCCGGACTGGTGCACATCCCACGGCTCAAGTCCGCCGAGCGGGAGGCGGCGATCCTGTTCCTGGCCACCGAGGAGAGGTTCACGGGCCTCCTCGACGAGGTCGGCTTCAGCGGCGAGGACTATCTGCTGAGACCGTTCCGGGTCTCCGACCTCCTCGCCCGGGTGCATCTCCTGGTACGCGACGGGGTTGCGGCGGCGCGCCGGTCGGTGCTCGAGCGTGGTGAGCTGCGGATCGATGACGGCTCCTACCGGGCTTGGCGGGGTGATCGCGAGCTCGGCCTGAGCCCCGCCGAGTACCGCCTGCTGCGTGAGTTCGCCCGCAACCCCGGCCTGGTGCTCTCAAAGGAGCAGATCGCGACCAGGGTGTGGGGCTGCTCGCGCGACGACAACGCCATCGAGCGGCTCGTCTCCCGGTTGCGGAGCAAGGTCGACCGCGAGGATCCGGCCCTGATCCGTACGCAGCGAGGGTTCGGATACTCGCTGGTCAGAGGGTGATCTCCGGCGCTCGCGGCAACTGTCAGGTTGCCGTCAGGTTCGTGTCCGGGTGGTGTCAGAACCGGCTGCTGTGATGGGGGACACCCGATCACAGGAGGCCGTTCGTGACCGACACGATCCTCGACGACTATCCGCTCTATCCCTCGCCGCGCGACCTGAGCTGCCCGTTCGCCCAGCCGGAGAACGTACTCTCGACAACGCGCGAGAATGCACCCCTCGGCAAGGTCCGCATCTGGGACGGGTCCACGCCGTGGCTGGTCTCGAAGTACGCCGACCAGCACGCGCTGCTGACCGACCCGCGTCTCTCGATCGACGAGAAGCGCGAGGGCTACCCGCACATGACGCGCGGGCGGAGCGAGTCGGCGAAACACACCCCGCCGTTGATCACGAACACCGACGCCCCTGAGCACACCAGGCTGCGCCGGATGGTGAACCTGCCGTTCACGGTCAAGCGGATCGAGGCGCTCCGGCCGCGGATCCAGTCGCTCGTCGGTGAGCTGCTCAACGAGATGCTCGCCGGTCCCCGCCCCGTGGATCTGGTGCAGGCCTTCGCGCTGCCGGTGCCGACCATCGTCATCACCGACATGCTCGGCGTCTCCTACGACAACCGCGAGGACTTCCAGCACGCCAGCCACACGCTGGTCAGCCACGACGCGACCCCGGACGAGTCCGCAGCAGCCGGTGCGGTCCTGGGCGGCCACATCGGGGCCGCGATGCAGGCCAAGATGGCCGAGCCCGCCGACGATGTGATGTCGGAGCTCGCTGCGCTGGTCAAGGCGGGGGAGATGTCGCCGCACGAGGCGCTGACGATGTCGACCGCGATCCTCATCGCCGGCCACGAGACCTCCGCGAGCATGATCGGGCTCGGCACCCTCGCGCTGCTGCAGAACCCCGACCAGCTCGACTACCTGCGCTCGGTCGCCGATGAGCCGAAGAAGGTGGCGGTCGCTGTCGAGGAGCTGCTGCGCTATCTGACGATCGTGCACACCGGCGTACGCCGGATCGCGAGCGAGGACATCGAGGTCGGTGGGACCGTGATCAGGGCCGGTGACGGCGTCGTGCTCGACGTCGCTGCGGCGAACTGGGACGCCGCCCGGTTCGCGGTGCCCGAGCGGTTGGACCTGGCCCGCGGTAATGCGCGGACCCATCACGCCTTCGGGTACGGCGCCCATCAGTGCCTCGGCCAGACCCTGGCCAGGGTCGAGCTCCAAGAGGCCTTCCGGGCGCTGGTGACCCGGGTCCCCGACCTGGCGCTCGCGGTGCCGGCCGCGGAGGTGGAGTTCGCGTTCGAGGGCGTGGCCTACGGGCTGCGCTCACTCCCGGTGACCTGGTGAACGGGGAGGATGTCATGACGTATCGCATCGAGTTCGACGAGCCGAAGTGTGTCGCGGCCGGCCAGTGCGTGATGGTCGCGCCGGACGTCTTCGACCAGCGCGACGAGGACGGGGTCGCGATCGTGCTGGACGAGACGCCGTCCGAGGACCTGCTCGACGAGGTGGAGGAGGCGGCAGCCGTGTGTCCGGCGGCCGCGCTGCGGGTGGTCCGCTCGTGACCTCGTCGGTGAGGCGGGTGGTGATCGTCGGTGCCTCCGCCGGCGGGCTGGCGACCGGCGAGGCGCTGCGTCGCGGTGGGTTCGACGGAACGATCACGCTCGTTGGAGACGAGCCGCACCTTCCCTATGACCGGCCGCCGCTCTCCAAGGAGATCCTGGCGGGGGAGTGGGACCGCGACCGGCTCCCGCTGCGGCCACCGGCCGACATCGAGGCGCTGGCGCTCGACCTCCGGCTCGGGGCCACGGCCACCGGCGTCGATCCGGTGCGTCGGTTGGTGGTGCTGGACTCCGGCGAGGAGATCGGGTTCGACGCCCTGGTCGCGGCGACCGGGGTGAGGCCCCGGCAGTTGCCGGGCGGCCAGGGGCATGTGCTCCGCACCCTCGAGGACGCCGTCGCGCTGCGGGACCGGCTGCGTCCCGGGAAGCGCCTGGCCGTCGTCGGCGCCGGGTTCCTCGGTGCCGAGGCGGCCGCGGTCGCGCGGAGGCTGGGGTGCGAGGTCACCATGGTCGAGCCCGCTCCGGTGCCGCTGGCCCATGCGGTGGGCACCGAGATCGGCACGATGTTGACACATGCCCACATCGATCACGGGGTGGATCTGCGTACGGGCATCGGGGTGAGCGCCGTGCACGACGGCGGCCTGATGCTGGCCGATGAGACCGAGGTCGAGGCCGACGAGGTCCTGGTCGCGATCGGGTCGGTGCCGAACACCGACTGGCTCGCGGCCGGCGGCCTCCCGGTCGACGACGGCCTGGTCTGCGACCGCTACTGCGAGGCCGCGCCAGGCGTCTACGGCGTCGGCGACGTCGCCCGCTGGCACAACGACCTGTTCGGTACGTCGATGCGCATCGAGCACCGCACCCATGCCGCCGAGCAGGGCCTGGCCGTGGCCCGCGCCATCCTCGACCCCGACCGGCGCCGTCCGTTCGCGCCCGTGCCGTACTTCTGGTCCGACCAGTACGACATGAGGATCCAGGCCTACGGCTATCTGCGCGGCCACGACGAGGTGCGGATCGTCGAGGGGAATCTCGACGAGCGTCGCTTCGTCGCGGCCTACCGCACCGGCGATCGGCTCGTCGGTGTGCTCGGGATCGGAACCACGCCGCGCACGCTGCGCGGCTGGCGCAAGAAGGTGGCCGACGCGGCGACCTGGGAGCAGGCGATGACGGACGTCATCGAGGAGGGAGTCAGCAGTGGCACACGATGAGGTGCTGGTCGTCACCGGCGCGGGCGGGATGGGGGAGGCAGTCGTACGCCGCATCGGCAGCGGCCGCGACGTACTCCTCGCCGACTACTCCCAGGAGGCCCTTGACCGCGTGGTCGCAGGCCTGCGGGACCAGGGGTACGCCGTCGAGGGCAGAGTCACCGACGTCTCCGACCGAGCGGCGCTGGACGAGCTCGCCCGAGCTGCCGCCGAGCGGGGACGGATCGCTGCTGTGGTGCACACGGCCGGCGTGTCCGCGGCCACCGCCGGGGTCGACCAGATGGTCGCCGTCGATCTGGTCGGTACCGCCCACGTGATCGACGCCTTCGAGCCGGTCGCCACCCCAGGCACGTCGCTGGTGTGCGTGGCGAGCATGGCCGGCCACTACGCCCAGCTGAGCGCGCAAGAGGAACGGCAGCTGGCGACCGCGCCCACCGACGAGCTCGCCACCCTTCCGTTCGTCCGGGCGCTCGCCGACGCCACCCGGGCCTACATCCTGGCCAAGCGGGCCAACCAGCTCCGCGTCCAGGCCGCCGCCCTGGCCTGGAACGGGCGGGGAGCACGGATCAACACCGTCAGCCCCGGCGTCATCTCCACCGCGATGGCCCGCGCCGAGGCCGTGTCGAGATCCGGCGGCCACATGCTCGGCATGCTGGACGCCTGCGGAATCGGCCGGATGGGCTCCACCGGCGAGCTCGCCGAGGCGGTCGCCTACCTGGCCGGCACCGGGTCGCGCTACGTCACCGGCACCGACCTGCTCATCGACGGTGGCCAAGCCGCCTGGATCCGCTGGCACATGGCGGACTAGGTTCAGGCGGTGCTGCCCGGCACGATGGTGAACTCCGGCGGCGCGGGGGTGTTCTCGGGGTCGCGGAGCCCGAGAACGGCGAGCACGTGCGCCGTCGAGGAGCGCGCGGTCGCCGCACGGTCGTAGGAGATCGTGGTCAGGGGCGGCACCGTGACCTGGCCGAGCGGCGTGTGGTCCATGCCGATGAGCGCCAGGTCCTCGGGCACCCGCCAGCCCCGCAGCGTCGCTGCCGACAGAAGTGCTGTGGCGACGTCGTCGTTGTAGCAGGCGACGGCGAACCCGGGGGAGCCGAGTTCGTCGAGTGCTGCCGCCGCCTCGTCGATGTCTATACCGATCCGAAGTACGGTCGGGTCGGGCAGGCCCGCCTCGCGGCACCGGTCGCGTACGCCGCGCTCGCGGGCGGTGCCGAACGGGTCCTGTCGGGCGTCATGGAGGTGGGCGAAGGCCAACCGCGTGTGGCCGCGGTCGATGAGCGTGCGTGCCTGGAGGGAGCCGATCGCCTCGTTGTAGTCGGCGTGCCCCTGGGTCGACGGGTCGACCGTGGCGACGCCACGCTCCGTCAGCAGCTCGCGCTCGGCGCTGGTGAACGGGGTCAGCGCGTGCACGGCTGCCGGCCTCAACGTGCTGACGAGCCGGTCCAAGGACGACGTCGTCGGCGTGGCCAGCCGCAGCACCAGGGTGAGGCCGTGCTCGGCGAGCTCCTCGGTCATCCCTTCGAACAGGTCCTGGAGGTTGTCACCGAAGGTCGTGTTGGGGATGAGCGCGATGACGACGTCGCTGGATCCCCGGGCCAGGGTCCGGGCCGCAAGGGACGGTTGGTAGCCGAGGTCGACGGCTGCCTGGCGTACGCGTTGCTTGGTCTCCTCGGAGAAGCGCGCGTCGCGCCCGTTGAGGATCTGGCTCACCGTGGCGCGGGACACCCCGGCGCGCTCGGCGACATCCGCACTCTTGATCACCTGAAGCATCTTAGTAGGTGACACGCGTCACCTGCAGGTGTTGACGCGCGTTACCTCGCCTGCGTACGTTAGTAACGCGCGTCACCAACACCCATGGAGAACCCGATGATCGAGCACGACGATGTGCGCACCGCAGCGACCGGTCGCACCGACTTCAACCGAGGCTGGTCCTACCGGACCCGGACCACGGCCTTCCAGGAGCTCGGCGGTGGTTCCGGCGCCGAATGGGTCGACGTCCCCCTGCCCCACGACGCGCTTGTCACCGAGGAGCGCCGCGCAGATGTGCCGCGCGGGGACACGACGGCCTACTTCCCAGGAGGCGCGTTCGAGTACCGCACGACGTACACAGCTCCCTCAGACCTCGCCGGCAAGCGGGTCAGCCTCGAGTTCGACGGTGTCTACCGTGACGCCCAGGTCTTCGTCGGGGGCGCGTTGGCGGGGCAGCACGCGAACGGCTACGCGCCGTTCGAGGTGCGGATCGACCCCTTCCTGGAGTGGGGCGCGGACAACGAGATCCGCCTCGAGTGCCGGGCTCACCTCGACAGCCGGTGGTACTCCGGCGCGGGCATCCACCGCGACGTCCGGCTCGTCGTCAAGGAGCAGAGCCACATCGCCTACCGCGGCGTACGGATCACCACACCGGACGTCGACGACGACCTGGCCACGGTCGAGGTCGAGGTCACGGTCGTGAACGACGGTCCGGTCACCAAGACCCTCACCCTCGACGTACGCATCGATGCCCCCGACGGGACTCCGGTCGCCGCGGGATCGTCCCCGGTCACACTCCTGCCGAACGAGTCGGCCACCGTCCGACAGCGTCGCTACGTCCAGGAGCCACGACGATGGAGCGTCGATGATCCCCACCTCTACACCGCCCGCCTGACTCTCGTCGACGGCGAGGAGGTCCTTGACGCCGAGACCGAGCCCTTCGGCATCCGCACTCTTCGGCTCGACCCGGTGCGTGGCCTGCGGATCAACGACGAGTCGGTCACGCTCCGTGGAGCCTGCCTCCATCACGACAACGGCCCGCTGGGCGCTGCCGCGATCGGGCGCGCCGAGGAGCGCCGCGTCGAGCTGCTGAAGCAGGCCGGGTTCAACGCGATCCGCAGCGCGCACAACCCGATGAGCGAGGCGATGCTGGCTGCCTGCGACCGGCTGGGGATGCTCGTCATGGACGAGACCTTCGACATGTGGACACAGGGCAAGTCCGACGACGACTACGCGTTCGACTTCACCGGCTGGTGGGAGCGCGACGTCGAGGCGATGGTCCTGCGCGACCGCAACCATCCCAGCGTCATCCTCTACTCGATCGGCAACGAGATCCCCGAGACCGGCACCAGGTTCGGGGCCCGTCTCGGCCGCCGGATCGCCGAGAAGGTCCGTACGCTCGACCCGACCCGCTACGTCACCAACGGCATCAACGGCTTCGTCTCCGTGCTCGACGAGATCATCCCGGCGATGCGGGCCCGGCGGGAGGAGTCCGCTGCGGACGGGGGTGGCGTGAACGCGATGATGGCCGGTTTCGGGGCGATGATGGACCACGTCCAGACCTCCGAGATGGTCACCACGCGTACGGCCGAGTCCTACGACGTGCTGGACGTCGCCGGGATGAACTACGGCGAGGCCCGCTACGAGCCCGACCGGGAGACGTTCCCGGACCGGATCATCGTCGGCACCGAGACCTGGCCGACGGTCATCGACCGCAACTGGGCGCTGGTCAGCGAGCACCCCCACGTGCTCGGCGACTTCACCTGGACCGGGTGGGACTACCTCGGCGAGACCGGTATCGGGATCACCAAGTACGCGGACGACCCCGAGGCCGGCATCGCCTCCTTCTCGACCGGCTACCCGGGCCTGACGGCGTGGTGCGGCGACCTCGACATCACCGGCCACCGCCGGACCGTGTCCTACTACCGCGAGACCGTCTTCGGCCTGCGCGACGAGCCGTACCTCGCGGTCTTCCGGCCCGAGCACCACGGCAAGGAGATCGCCCTGGCGACTCCGTGGTCGTGGAGCGACACCGTGTCGAGCTGGTCCTGGCCGGACTTCGAGGGCAGCCCGATCCGGGTCGAGGTCTACAGCGACGCCGACGACGTCGAGCTCCTCCTCGACGGCGAGCCGGTCGGCCGGGAGAAGGTCGGCGAGAGCCGCGCGTTCCGGGCGGACTTCGAGCTCACCTATGCGGCCGGAGAACTAACCGCGATCGCCTACCGGAACGGCCAGGAGAGCGGACGTACGTCGCTGCGGAGCGCCGCGGCCGACGACCTGCGACTGACCCTGGTGGTCGAGCACGACCGGGTCGCGGCAGACACCGCCGACCTCGCGTACGTCCAGATCTCGCTCACCGACGCCGACGGGACCGTGCACACCGCTATGGACCGCGAGGTCACCGTGAGCGTCGCGGGCCCGGGGGTGCTGCAGGGTCTCGGAAGCGCCGCCCCGGTGACCGACGAGCCCTTCAGCGGGCCCACGCGCCGCACCTTCGACGGCCGCGCCCTCGCCGTCGTACGTCCCACCGCCCCCGGTGACATCACCATCTCGGTCTCGGCTCCCGGCTGCGACGACGTCTCCGCGACCGTCCACGCCGGCTGAACCATCCCCCCGCAGCTCCACCGACCAAGGAGTCCCCATGTCCGTACACCCACCGCCGACCCGAGCCACCGACGACCTGCCGCTGGTGAGCACGCGGTTCATCTGGACCTACCTCGTGGCCAGCTTCGGCGCGTTCCTCGCGTTCGTGACCCCGATCGCGATCTCGCTCGCGATCCGGGTCAAGCAGATCGCGCCGGACAACGAGGAGCAGCTCGGGTATGTCATCGGCACCGCCGCCGCGGTGACGGTGTTCGCGGGTCCGGTCATCGGGATGCTCAGCGACCGCACCCGGTCCCGTCTAGGCCGACGGCGCCCATGGATCCTCGGGGGAGCGATCCTCGGTCTCCTCGGGCTGCTCGTCCTGGCGGTCGCGCCGACGGTGCTGCTGCTCGGTGTCGGCTGGGTGATCGCGGCGCTGGGCTGGAACACGGTGCTGAACATCATGGTGACGGTCGCGGCCGACCGGCTTCCCGAGTCGCAGCGCGGCAAGGTGTCCGGGATCGCCGGTTTCATCACGATGGTCGCCCCGGTCGCGGGTGCGGTCGTCGGCGGCGCGCTGACCGGGAGCCCGCTGCTGATGTTCCTGGTGCCCGGTGTCCTCGGCGGTGCCCTCGTCATGGTCTTCGTGCTGCTCTTCCGCGACGAGGACAGCCGTGACCTGCCCATCTCCGAGCCACTGACGCTGTCCAGGATCCTGGCCAACTTCGTGTTCGACCCGCGCAGGCACCCGGACTTCGCCTGGAACTGGCTCGGGCGGCTGCTGTTCTACTTCGGCCTGACGCTCAACACGACGTTCACGGCGTACTTCCTGGCTGCGCGCAGCGGCCGCGGCGTCGAGGAAGTCAGCACGATCGTGGCGGTCAACGGTGGGCTCTCGGTCGTCGCGGTCATGATCGGTGCCCTCTCCAGCGGTGTCATCTCCGACCGGATCGGGCGTCGCAAGCCGTTCGTGCTCCTCGCCGGTGCGCTGTTCTCGTCGGGCGCCCTGATCATGGCGTTCGCACCCGGCCTCCCCGTCATCCTCGCCGGCTCCTTCGTCGCCACCCTCGGCCTCGGTCTCTTCTCCGCTGTCGACCAGGCCCTGCTGCTCGACGTGATGCCCGAGCGGGAGACCGATGCCGGGAGGTTCGTGGCGATCAACCAGTTCGCAACCTCGATCTCCCAGGCGGTGGCGCCGGTCCTGGCACCGCTCGTGCTGACCTTCGGCGTCGTCGCCGGTGGCGAGAAGAACTACACGCTGCTCTACATGGTCGCGGCCGTCTTCACGTTGCTCGCCGGGGCCGCCGTGATGCGCGTGAAGTCGGTACGGTGATGGCGATGACACCCGAACCCGCTCGGTTCATCAGCGCAGACGCCCCCGCCGACGGCGGCCCGGCGCTCTACTTCCGCACCGAGTTCGATCTCGGCGACGGCCTCCGCCAGGCGACCCTGGAGGTCACCGCGCTCGGCATCGTCGTGCCCTGGCTCAACGGCACCCGGGTCGGCGAGGAGGTGCTGGCACCCGGCTGGACGTCCTACAGCCACCGGGTCCACGTCAGCAGGTTCGAGGTGACCTCGCTGGTGCACGAGGGGGCCAACGCGTTCGGCGCCGTCGTGGGCGAGGGCTGGGCGGTGGGCCCGCTGACCTGGGAGATGCGCCGCAACAACTACGCCGACCGCCCAGCCCTCTGGGCGCGCCTCGTGCTGACCTACGCGGACGGGACGGAGCGCGTGATCGGCACCGACGAGTCGTTCCGGGTCGGTGAGGGTGGGGTGCGCAGCAACGGGATCTACGCGGGAGAGACGTTCGACGCGCGGCTCGAGCCGAACGGCTGGAGCTCGCCGGGGTTCGACGACTCGGGCTGGTCCGCCGCGCAGCCGGTCGACCGGGACCTCGGCATGTTGGAGGTCGGCGCCGCACCGCCGGTGCGTCGCATCGAGGAGATCGCGCCGGTGACGATCTCGACGGCGCCGTCCGGGGCGAGGATCGTCGACTTCGGCCAGGTGCTCTCCGGGTGGGTCAGGCTCCATGTCGAGGGGCCGGCCGGGCAGACCATCACCCTGAGCCACGCCGAGCTGCTCACCCCGAAGGGCGAGCTCGAGCGGGAGACGCTGCGCAACGCCGAGGCCGTCGATCGCTACACCCTGCGTGGTGGCGGACCGGAGACCTGGGAGCCGCAGCTCACCTTCCACGGGTTCCGCTACGTCCAGGTCGACGGCTGGCCCGGCGAGCTCACCGCCGACGCGCTGCGGGCGGTCGTCGTGCACTCCGAGATGCGGCGTACGGGATGGTTCGAGTGCTCCGACCCGCTGGTCGACAAGCTGCACGGCAACGTGGTGTGGTCGATGCGGGGCAACTTCGTCAGCGTGCCGACCGACTGTCCCCAGCGCGACGAGCGACTGGGCTGGACCGGCGACCTTAACGCCTTCGCGCCGACGGCGGCCTTCCTCTACGACGTACGCGGCGTGCTCGGGTCGTGGCTGCGTGACCTCGCTCTGGAGCAGGCCGCGAGCGGCACCGTGCCGTGGGTCGTGCCCGATGTGCTCCCGCAGAAGTCCTCCGCCGCCGCGTTGTGGAGCGATGTCGCGGTGAGCCTGCCGTGGACCCTGTTCGAGGAGTACGCCGACATGGAGATCCTCCGCTCGGCCTACCCGTCGATGACCGCGTTCATGACGGAGGTCGAGGGGAAGCTCGACGAGGCAGGGCTGTGGAGCGAGGGGTTCCAGTTCGGCGACTGGCTCGACCCCGACGCACCGCCCGACAACCCGGCCGGCGGCAAGACCGACCCCCACCTGGTCGCCTCCGCCTACCTGTGCCGCACCACCTCGCAGCTGGCCCGAACCGCTGCCCTTCTCGGACATCGTCAGGACGCCGAGCGGTATGCGGCCCTCGCGCAACGGGTCCGCGCCGCCTTCCGTGCCGAGTTCGTCACCGCGAACGGCCGGGTCACCGACGAGTCGGCCACGGCGTACGCCCTCGCGATCATGTTCGACATCCTGGACGAGCCTCAGCGGCGAAAGGCCGGCGCCAGGCTGGCGGCGATCGTCGCCGCGGCCGACCACCGGATCTCGACCGGTTTCGCAGGCACCCCGCTGGTGGCCGATGCGCTGTCGAGCACGGGACACCTCGACACCGCCTACTCGCTGCTGATGCAGACCGAGTGCCCGTCGTTCCTCTACCCGGTGACGATGGGCGCCACCACGATCTGGGAACGCTGGGACGCCGTGCTGCCCGACGGCACCCTGAACTCGACCGGGATGACCTCGCTCAACCACTACGCGCTGGGCGCGGTCGCCGACTGGATGCATCGGGTGGTCGGCGGGCTGGAGCGGCTCGAACCCGGCTGGCGGCGCATCCGCATCGCGCCACGTCCGGGCGGTGGGCTGACCTCGGCCCGGGTGCGTCACGAGACGGTGCTCGGGCCCGCCGAGGTGAGCTGGCGCGTCGAGGACGGCGTGGTGGTGCTCGAGGCGACGGTGCCCGAGGGCGCGACCGCTCTCGTCGAGCTGCCGCTGTACCCCGACGGACGGTCCGAGGAGGTTGGGCCCGGCGACCACGCCTGGCGCTACCCGGCGCCGGCGGGCTACGGCGAGGAGCCCGAGCTCTCCCTGGACACCCCGATGGGTGACCTCCAGAAGCGCCCGGAGATCTGGGCCGCCGTGCTCGAGGTGATGAGGACGCACGTCCCCGGCGTCCCGTTCGAGGCCGGCGCCTCCCACCTGGCCGAGATGACCCTGAACATGGCGCTGGAGCGCCTCCCCGCGGCCGGCGACGGCTTCGCGGACGACCTGCGCGCCGCCCTGGCCGGGGCAGCGCGCGCCGACGACGAGAGGACGGCCGACCGATGACCGTGGAGACACTCACGCTGGAGCAGAAGGCCGCGCTGCTGAGCGGCGGCGGCTTCTGGTCGACGGCGGCACTGCCGGAGGCCGGCGTAGACGAGGTCGTCCTCACCGACGGCCCGCACGGCGTACGCCGCCAGATCCAGGGCACCGACCACCTCGGCATCTACCACAGCGAGCCGGCGACCTGCTTCCCGCCGGCCGTAGCCATCGGGTCGAGCTGGGACCCGAGCGTCGCCGAACGGCTGGGGGCGGCACTCGCCGCCGAGGCCCGGGCGCTGGGGGTCGGCGTACTCCTGGGGCCGGGGGTGAACATCAAGCGGTCCCCACTGGGCGGTCGCAACTTCGAGTACCTCTCCGAGGACCCGCTGCTCTCCGGGGTGCTCGGCGCGGCCTACGTCCGGGCGCTCCAGGCCGGCGGCGTCGGAGCGTCCCTGAAGCACTTCGCGGCCAACGACCAGGAGACCGAGCGCATGCAGATCAGCGCGGACGTCGACGAGCGGCCGCTGCGCGAGATCCACCTCCCCGCCTTCGAACGGATCGTGACCGAGGCGAGCCCGGCGACGGTGATGTGCTCCTACAACCTCATCAACGGCGTACGCGCCTCCGAGGACCACCGGCTCCTGACCGGGATCCTGCGTGAGGGGTGGGGCTACCGCGGCGCGGTCGTCTCCGACTGGGGCGCTGTGCACGACGCGGTCGCGTCACTGGAGGCCGGTCTGGACCTCGCGATGCCGGGAACGGGGCCGGCGCACGCCGAGTCGGTCGTCGAGGCGGTGAGGTCCGGCAGGCTGGAGGAGTCCGTCGTCGACCGGGCCGCGGAGCGAGTGCTGGCGCTCGGGACGTACGCGGTGGAGACGGGCTCGGTGGGGTCCGGGATCGACGTCGAGGCTCATCACGCTCTCGCGCGCGAGTTGGCCACCGAGAGTGCGGTTCTGCTCCGGAACGAGGTCAAGGACGGGGCCGCGACGTTGCCGCTCTCGAACTCGTCGTCGATCGCCGTGATCGGGGCGTTCGCCTCCGAACCGCGCTATCAGGGCGGCGGCAGCTCGCGGGTGAACGCCACCCGGGTCGACATCCCGCTCGACGCGATCTGTGCCCACGCCGAAGCAGCGGGAGGCACTGTCACCTTCGAGCCCGGCTTCACGATCGAGGGTGCTGACGAGGCGTCGCACGCTGCCGCGGTCGCCACCGCGGCCACTGCCGACGTGGCCGTCGTGTTCGCCGGCATCCCCGAGTCTGCAGAGTCCGAAGGCTTCGACCGCGACTCGCTCGACCTTCCGCCAGAGCAGGTACGCCTGATCATCGACGTCGCCGCCTCCGCCCCGCGGACCGTCGTCGTCCTGTCCAACGGAGGCGTCGTCTCCCTCGAAGGTTGGCACGACGACGTCGACGCGATCCTCGAAGGATTCCTCCTCGGCCAAGGCGGGGGGCAGGCCATCGCGGATCTGCTCTTCGGCCTCGCGAACCCGTCGGGACGGCTCTCCGAGACGATCCCGCTCAGGCTTCAGGACACCCCGGCGTACCTCAACTTCCCCGGCGAGCAGGGGCACGTCCGCTACGGCGAGGGGGTGATGGTCGGCTACCGGCACTACACGAGCGTCGAGGCCCCGGTCCGCTACTCGTTCGGACACGGGCTGTCGTACACGACGTTCGGAGTCGACGATCTGACGGTCACCGTGACCGGACCCGACTCGGCGACCGCGTCGGTCACGGTGGCGAACACCGGCGACGTGGCAGGAAGGCACGTCGTGCAGTTGTACATCGCGACCGATGCCGGACCGGTCCGACGACCCGCACGGGAGCTGGCCGCCTTCAGCAAGATCGGCCTGGAAGCGGGGGAGTCCACCACGGTCACGCTCGACCTCGACCGACGATCCTTCGCCTACTGGGACATCGAGCTCGACCGCTGGACCGTGCCGGCGGGGGAGTATCGGGTCCAGGTCGGCGAGTCGTCGGCCGAGGTGTCGAGGGAGCAGACGATCACGCTCGAGGGTGATGCCGTCGAGGCTCAGATCTCACTGAGCTCCTCGGTCGCCGCCTGGCTCGCGCACCCCGTCGCCGGCCCACTTCTCGCCGAGCGGATGGAGGCATTCACCTCCGGAAAGGAGGAGCAGTTCGCGATGGTGCGGTCGATGCCGATGATCCAGATCCTCGCGTTCACCGGCGGCCGGATCGACGGCGACTGGCTCATGGGCCTCGCCCGCGGTGCGGACGCGTGACGGCGATGAGGCTGAGCGAGATCCAGATCCGTGACCCCTACCTCGTGCGTGATCCAGCGAGCGGCGACTGGTTGCTGTTCGGCAGCACCGACCCGAACATCTGGGAAGGCCCGGGCATCGGCTTCGACACCTATCGCAGCGCCGACCTGCAGGAGTGGTCCGGACCCCACCCGGCGTTCCGGCCGCCTGCGGACTTCTGGTCCGATGGTCAGTTCTGGGCACCCGAGGTGCACCGGAATCAGGAAGGTTGGTTCATGTTCGCCACGTTCACCGGACCGGACGGACGCCGAGGCACGCAGGTGCTGAACGCGGAAGCACCCGAGGGGCCCTATCGGCCGTGGAGCGACGGCCCGGTGACGCCGCGCGTATGGCAGTGCCTCGACGGAACCCTGTTCGTCGATGACGACGGCGACCCGTGGATCGTCTTCTGCCACGAGTGGATCCAGATCGGCGACGGGGCGGTCTACGCACAACGGATGTCCGCGGACCTCAAATGCGCCACCGGCACGCCCGTTCACCTCTTCGACGCATCCTCCGCCGCGTGGGCCGAGCCGATGCCCGGAGGGCCCGTTCCGGCGTACGTCACCGATGGTCCGTTCCTACATCGCCTCGCGGACGGTGGGCTGGTGATGCTCTGGTCGAGCATCGGCAGGCAGGGATACGCCATGGGCGTCGCCCGTTCGACGACCGGCCGGGTCACCGGCCCCTGGACACAGGAACCCGAACCGCTGTGGCCCGCCGACGGAGGCCACGGGATGATCGCGCGTCTCGACGAGGGTGAACTGGTCCTCACCCTCCACCAGCCCAACGACACCCCCAACGAGCGCACCGTCCTCCGTCGCCTCATCGAGACCAACGGCACCATCGCCATCGCGCCTGAAAGAGAAGACTGGCGAGCTTGATCGGGTCGGCATGCGCGCACCGATGCGGCGACCGAAGCGGCCGTCGCCGAGGACCTCGAGGGCGGGCAGGTGCAGGCCTGTGCTTGACCGTCAGCTCGACCGCGGATTGAATCGGCTTTACTTACATGAGCGCTTTGAAAGGGTCAATCGGGTGGCCAAGTTCAAGTCATGGCGAGTAGCGACGACGATCGTCGCGCTCTCCTTGTTCGCGACGGCATGCCAAGGGGGCGAGGGCGCCGCGGCCGGCAAGGGCGAGCCAACGAGCAGCCCGTCGAGTAGCCCGTCGGAGGAGGGATGCCTCTCCTGGTCGGTGCCCTGTTCTCGGGGACCGTCGGGGTCGCCCACCCCCGACGTATGGCCGGCGGTGTCCACGTTGTCCTACAAGTCCGCCACCGTCAGGCTGCCGGGCACGGGGTGGACGGCGGTGCCGGAGGGCGAGGACATGGCGGTGATGCCGGCAGGAGCCTTGGACGAAACGATCTCCAAGAGTGCCGCCCTCGTCTATGACGACAGCGATCCCGACCGTCGTAAGAGCAAGGCGACGGTCAGTCTGGAGATCCACAGCTACGACCCGCACGCCGAGGGCAATGATCTGGACGTCGACTACATGCGCCGTGAGGTGGTCAAGATCGCCTTGGACATCCGGGAGGGCGGGGGGCCGGTGACTCAGAAGCCGTCGATCACCAAGGACGGTGTGGTCTACGACGTCATCGCCTCGGGCCAGGAGTCGTCGTGGAAAGACGAGCGAGGCAAGATCGACACCTGGCGGTGGGAGTACGTCGGGGTTGTCATGCGCAAGGGCGGCAACGAGGCCGCCGGCATCAACACCGTTGTCGAGTGCCGGGGCGAGTTCTACACGGAGAAGAAGTGCGCGAAGCTGGCGAACGACGTGTTCGCGACGCTGCGAGTGAAGAAGCAGTGACGGCGGGGATCCGCCGGCACATTGCCTCGCCGCAGGAGTAGGGATCGAGGTAGTCCCAGACGTTTCAGCCCGTCCACCCAGCGGTAATGGGCTGGAACGTCTGGGACCATCTCGGCGGATGCCTCAGCGGCCGGCGTCGTAGGCGGTCCACATCTGGGCGTAGATGCCGTCGGCCTCCAACAGCTCCTCGTGCGTGCCGGTCTCGATGATCGCTCCGTCGGCCATGACGAGCACGCGGTCGGCGTGCTGCGCCTGCTGGAGGCGGTGGGCGATGACGAGCCCCGTGCGGCCGGCGAGGACGGCGGCTGCGGCGGACTCGAGGCGGGCGGCGCCGCGGCTGCCGGACTCGGCGGTGGCTTCGTCGAGGAGAAGTACGGCGGGGTCGGCGAGGGCGGCGCGGGCGAGCGCCACTTGCGCGACCTGCTCGGCGGTGAGCGCGTGGCCGAGCTCGCCGACGGAGGTGTGGATGCCCTCGGGCAGCGTCGCGACCCACTCGTCCGCGCCGACCAAGGTCAACGCCTTCGAGACGTCCTCGTCGGTGGCGTCGGCACGGCCGAGGCGTACGTCGTCGACGAGCGGTCCCGCGAAGACGTGCACCTCCTGCGAGACGAGCACGACCGGGCGGGGGTGCGTGCGGGCGTACCGCTCGATCGGGCTTCCGCCGACGGACACGGCGCCCTCGTCGGGGTCGGTCAGGCCCGCGAGGATCGTCGCGAGCGTCGACTTTCCGGCGCCGCTGGGGCCGACGAGCGCGATCTGCTCGCCAGGGGCGACCTCGATGGAGACCTCGTGGAGCACCTCGTGGTCGCCGTAGCGGTGGGTGACCCGGTGGCCCTCGATCGTGCCGGACGGCTTCTCGGCGACCGGAGGTACGGCTTCCAGGGACCGGCCGGCCTCGATGACGCCGATCATCCGCTGGAGGCTGGCGGCGGCGGACTGCATCTCGTCGAAGCTGAAGATGATCAGGCCGAGCGGGTTGAAGAGCCGGTGGAAGTAGAGCGCGGCGGCGGTCACCGCGCCCACGGTCGCCGCCTCGGTCGAGACCAGCACGAAGCCGGTGGCGATGATCGCGCCGAGCCCGACGGCCTCGGCGATGTTCATCCACTTGCCCCAGCCGGTGGCGAACCAGAGTACGTCGCGCGACAGCTTCCGCGCGCGGTCGGAGGCGGCGGTGATCGTGGCGACGTGGGCGTCCTCGGCGCCGTAGGCGTGCACGGTCTGGCGGCCGTCCAGGGACGACACGAGCGCCTCGGCGCGGTCGCCGAAAGCGGCGCGCTCGGCGCTGTAGCGCGGGGCGGCGCGGGGGAGGTACCAGCGCAGGGACAGTACGTAGACCGGGATCGAGGCCAGGCCGGCCAGCGCCAGCCAGGGGTTGAGCGCACCGAGGCCGGCGATCGTCAAGACGACGGTCAGGGCCGCGCCGACCCAGGGTGCCAGCAGGCTCGCGATGACCTCGCTGACGACGCCGACGTCGTCGCCGACACGGCTGGCGAGGTCGCCGCGCCCGGCCTCCTCGAGCTGTCCGGGTGGCAGCCGCAGCGCGGTGGAGACGACGTCCTCGCGCATCCGGGCGAGGACTCGCTGTCCGACCCGGGCGACGAGCGCGGCACTGACCGCGGTGAGCACGGCGCTGAGGGCACCGGCCCCGGCGACCCAGGCCGCGAGAGTGATGATCTCGCTCCTCTCGCCGCCGCTCAGGACCGCGTCGACCATGAGCCCGATCGCCCACGGGGCGACCAGGCCGGAGAGTGCGGCGGCCGCGGCCAGCACGATCGTCGTGGCAGTGAGCACCCGATGGGATCGGACGTAGTGCCGCAGGGCCTGGCGTACCTCGCCCGCGGTGGCCAGGGGCAGGCGTACGTGCTGCGGTTCGGTGGCGGTCATCCGAGGATCCTCGTGCGGTAGCTGTCGTGGCTCGCGAGCAGTTCGTGGTGGGTGCCGTCGATCGGCTCCTCGCCGGCGCGGAGGACGATCACGCGGTCGGTCCTCGCCAGCAGCACCGGGCTGCTGGTGACCACCACGGTCGTGCGCTCCGGCTGAGCGTCGCCGTGGCGCAGCTCTCGGATCCCGTCGGCGATCAGGTTCTCGGTCATCGAGTCGACCGCGGTCGTCGGCTCGACCAGCACGAGCACCTCGGGGTCGGTGTGCAGGGCCCGTGCGAGCGCGAGCCGCTGCCGCTGGCCGCCCGAGAGGGTCAGCCCGCGGTCGCGGAGACGTTCGTCGACGCCCGCGGGCTGGGCGTCGATGAACTCGCGGGCCCCGGCGGCGTCGACCGCGTCGCTCGGGTCGCTGGGGTCGACCTCGGTGTCCGCGCGGCCGAGGGCGAGGTTATCCGCGATGGATCCCGCGAAGAGGTCGGCCCGGTGCGGCTCGACGTGCATCCGGGTCCCGTTGGGGGAGCGCAGCGCCGCCGCGACCCGGTCCAGGTCGCCCGGCTCGGCGACGATCCCGACGAACTCACCGGGCTTGAGGTCGATCCGGCTGTCCTCCGAGGGCTGCTCGGCAGCGGGCGCCGGTGACTCGGCCAGCACCGCGCCCAGCCGGCCCGCGCTCGCCTTGGCCGAGGCGCCCACCTGCAGGTAGAGACCGATCGCCGTCAACGGCTCGGCGATGAACTGGGCGGCGCCGACGGCGGCCACGAACGCGCCGACGGTGATCGCCCCGTCGAGGGCGAGCAGGCCGGCGACGCCGACGGAGACGGCGAGGACGATCGTCCCGGCGAGCACGCTCGCACCCTGCTGCAGCGACTTCGCCATGCCGGCGCGGATTCCCGCGATCTCGGCCGCGTGGCTGACCGTCCGGTAGCGGGCGGTCGCGTTGTCTTGGGCTCCGAGGCCGTGCAGGACCCGCAGCCCTGCCATCAGGTCGGTCGCCAGCGCGGAGGCACCGGCCAGGCTCTCCTGCTGGTCTCCGACCCGACGTGAGATCAGCGGCGAGAGCGCGTTGAGCGCGAGGGTGACCACGACCGCGGTGGCGATCAGGATGGCGCCGAGCCGCAGGTCGATGCTCAGCAGTACGCCGCAGCTGACCGCGAGCGCCGCGCTCGCGCCGACGATCCCGGAGACCCAGATGATGCTGTCCGCCGACTGGTCGGCGTCGGAGGAGGCGATCACCAGCAGCTCGCCGTGCTTGCGCCGGCTAGCGCCAGGAGTCAGGACCTTCCTGGCGAGCTCGGCGCGCAGTGCGTGGCTCTCGTCGATCACCGCCCCCTGCGCGAGCCGCGCGAACCAGCGATAGCACATCGTGAGGACCGTGAAGAGCAGGGCGATCCCGGCCAGGCTGAGCGTCAGCATTGGCACGCTCCCGCTGACCACGGCCGCGTCGATGGCCAGACCGATGGCGACCGGCACGAGGGCCTCGCACGACTGGTGTCCGACGAGACACAGGGCCGAGCCGACGACCCGGGGCCGCTGTCTCCTGAGGATCTCGCGGCGCAGTGACTCCGGCTTCGTACTGCCGGGGACGGGGACGGACGTGACCATCGGGGCCTTTCTGGGGGAGGACGCGGGTCCAGGTTAGCCTCACCTAAGTAATGCGCGTGCCTCGGCGGCCATCAGGTCGAGCGCCGGGCGGCATGCCCGCCTCGAGCACGAGCGACGCGCGCAGAATTTTCGGTGACCTGAGTCACACGAATCCATTGCCCTTCGTGACCCTGTCCTCTAAAGTTCCAGGGGGTAGAAGATCGCTTCCACGATACGGAATATGGGGGCCGGTGTGGCACCACTGGAGACTCTGATCCGGCGGGCGCGGGCGCTCCTCCCCGACGAGGGCGTGATCACCGACCGCGCCCGGCTGCGGACGTACGAGTGCGACGGGCTGGCCCACTACCGGGTGACGCCGGCGCTGGTCGTGATCCCGGAGACCGCCGAGCAGCTGGCCGAGATCGTGCGGTGCTGCGCCGAGCAGCGGATCCCGTACGTCGCGCGCGGCTCCGGCACGGGGCTCTCCGGCGGCAGCCTGCCCCATGCCGAGGGCGTGCTGGTGGTCACCTCGCGGATGCGGGCGATCAAGGAGGTCCGGCGGGCGGACCAGCGTGCCGTCGTCGAGCCCGGGGTCATCAACCTCGACGTGACCCGCGCGGCGACGCCGGAGGGCTACTACTACGCGCCGGACCCCTCCAGCCAGCAGGTCTGCTCGATCGGCGGCAACGTCGCGGAGAACTCCGGCGGCGCCCACTGCCTCAAGTACGGCTTCACCACCAACCACGTGCTCGGCGCCGAGTTCGTCACCGCCGGCGGCGACCGCGTACGCCTCGGCGGGGACGCGCCCGACAGCCCCGGCTACGACCTGCTCGGCGCCGTCGTCGGCTCCGAGGGCACCCTCGGGATCGTCACCGAGGTGACGGTGCGGCTGGTCCGGCTGCCGGAGAAGGTGGTCACCCTGCTGGTGGGCTTCGACTCCACCGACCGCGCCGGTGCCGCGGTGTCTGCGATCATCGCGGCCGGCATCGTACCGGCGGCGATCGAGATGATGGACGCGCTCGCGATCGAGGCGGCCGAGGCCGCGGTGCACTGCGACTATCCCGAGGGTGCAGGCGCGGTGCTGGTCATCGAGCTGGACGGCCCGGCCACCGAGGTCGACGCGGAGTACGCCGACGTGGTCCGGTTCTGCGAGGAGACCGGCGCCTTCGAGATCCGCACTGCCAAGACCCCCGAGGAGCGGGTCCTCATCTGGAAGGGCCGCAAGTCCGCCTTCGCCGCCGTCGGCCGGATCAGCCCCGACTACATCGTCCAGGACGGGGTGATCCCGCGCACCGCCCTGCCCGAGGTGCTGCGCGCGATCGCAGAGCTCTCCGATCGCTCCGGCGTACGCGTCGCCAACGTCTTCCATGCCGGCGACGGCAACCTGCATCCGCTGGTGCTCTTCGACGACGCCGTCCCCGGGGCGGGGGAGGCCGCCGAGGAGGTCAGCCGCGGGATCCTCGACCTCTGCCTGCGGCACGGCGGCTCGATCACCGGCGAGCACGGGGTCGGTGCCGACAAGGCCGCCCACATGCCGAAGATGTACGCCCCCGACGACCTCGACACGATGCAGCTGGTCCGCTGCGCCTTCGACCCGGACCGGATCTCGAACCCGGGCAAGATCTTCCCCACCCCGCGGCTGTGCGGGGAGCGACCGGGTCGGCGGCAGGGAGCGCACCCGTTGCAGCAGGCCGGCGTGGCGGAGGTCTTCTGATGAGCGATTCCCCCGCTGGTCGAGCCGTGAGCGAAGCGAGCGTGTCGAGACCAACACGGTCCATCTCCGGGGTACGTCCCGGCCGCATCGAGCACCCGACGAGCACCGCCGAGGTCGCCGAGGTCATGCGCGCCGCGGCGGCCGCGGGGGAGACGGTCGTCCCGACCGGGGCGGGCACCAAGCTGGGCTGGGGAAACCCGCCCACCTCCGCCGACATCCTGCTCGACCTCTCCGCGCTCGACCAGGTCAGCGAGCACGCCTCCGGTGACCTGATCGCCACCGTGGGGGCGGGGACGCCGCTGGCCCGGCTGAAGGACCACGTCGCCGCCGCCGGCCAGCGCCTCGCGCTCGACGAGACGGTCGCCGGCGCGACCGTCGGCGGCACCCTGGCTACCAACACCAGCGGCCCGTTGCGGATGCTGGCCGGCACCATGCGCGACCTGCTCATCGGGGTGACGATGGTGCGCGCCGACGGGGTGGTCGCCAAGGCGGGCGGCAAGGTCGTCAAGAACGTCGCCGGCTACGACGTCGGCAAGCTCCTGGTCGGCTCGATGGGCACCCTCGCGGTGGTCACCGAGGCGACGTTCCGGCTCCACCCGGTCCCGCAGACCTCTCGCTGGGTCAGCCTCGACGCGCGCGACGCCGCGCACGCCGCCGAGCTCACCCAGGCGGTCCTGCACTCCCAGACGGTGCCCTCAGGTCTCGAGGTCGACGCCACCGCCGGCGGGGTGCGGGTCGATGTCCTGGTCGAGGGACGCCCGGAGGGCGTGGCGGGACGTACGGCCGTCCTGACCGACCTGCTCCCCGGCTCCGAGGTCAGCGAGCACGCACCTGACGGCTGGGGCCGATATCCATGGGACGACACCGAGACGCATCTCGGGATCAAGGTGACCTTCCGCCTCTCGGGCCTCGCCGACCTCATCGAGGCGGCCGGCGAGCACGGGCTGCGCGGCTCGGCCGGCGTCGGGGTGGCGTACGTCTCCGTCCCGGCCGAGCAGGAGATCACCGAGATCCAGACGACGCTCGCGAGGCTGCGCGAGGCCACCGCACGCCACGGCGGCAGCGCCGTCGTCCTCGACGCTCCCGGCGCGGTCAAGCAGCAGCTGGACCTGTGGGGACCGGTCCCGGCCCTGGACCTGATGCGCCGGGTCAAGGACGAGTTCGACCCCGATCACCGGCTCAGCCCGGGCCGCTTCGTAGGAGGGATCTAGCCGACATGGCAGACATCGACATCCGGCAGCTGGGTGCCTTCGACGAGCAGCACCCGCCCGACCAGCAGCTGCTCGACGACTGCGTGCACTGCGGCTTCTGTCTGCCGACCTGTCCGACCTACCTGCTGTGGGGCGAGGAGATGGATTCCCCGCGCGGGCGGCTCTACCTGATGAAGGAGGGCCTGGAGGGCGAGCCGATGTCGGACTCGATAGTGCAGCACTGGGACAACTGCCTGGGCTGCATGTCGTGCGTGACCGCCTGCCCCTCCGGTGTCCGCTACGACACCCTCATCGAGCAGACCCGCGCCCAGGTCGAGCGCAACCATCCGCGTACGCCCCAGGAGAAGGCGCTGCGGAGCCTGATCTTCGCGATCTTCCCGCACCCCAAGCGGCTCCGGGCGATGCGCGGTCCGCTCCGGCTGCTGCAGCGCACCGGCCTGGACCGGTGCCTGCGGCAGACCGGCCTGCTCGAGAGGATGGCGCCGCACCTGGCCGCGATGGAGCGGCTCACCCCGACCATCACCGAGGCGGCCCCGCTGCCCGAGCGAGTGCCCGCGGCGGGGGAGCGGCGTGCGGTGGTCGGCATGCTCACCGGCTGCGTCCAGGGGGCGTTCTTCCCGGGCGTCAACGCCGCCACCGCCCGGGTGCTCGCCGCCGAGGGCTGCGACGTCGTCATCCCGCCCGGCCAGGGCTGCTGCGGCGCGCTCTCGGTGCACAACGGCCGCGAGCAGGAGGCCCAGACCTACGCCCGCCGGATCATCGACGCCTTCGAGGACGCCGGTGTCGAGCACGTCGTCATCAACGCCGCCGGCTGCGGCTCGACGCTCAAGGACTACGCCCGGCTGCTCGCCGACGACCCGCTCTACGTCGCGAAGGCCGAGGAGTTCGAGGGCAAGGTCCGCGACATCGCCGAGATCCTCGACGAGCTCGGCCCGGTCGCCGAGCGTCACCCGCTCGACCTCACCATCGCCTATCACGACGCCTGCCACCTCGCCCACGCCCAAGGCGTACGCACCCAGCCGCGGGCCCTGCTGAAGGCAATCCCCGGCGTCGAGCTGCGCGAGATCGCCGAGGGCGAGATCTGCTGCGGCTCGGCCGGCATCTACAACATCCTCAACCCCGAGCCCGCCCGCGAGCTGGGCGAGCGCAAGGCGCGCAACATCGTCGCCACCGGCGCCGACGTGCTCGTCACCGCCAACCCGGGCTGCCTGCTCCAGGTCGCCTCCGCGATCACCGCGCAGGGGCACCAGCTCGGCATGGCCCATCTCGTCGAGGTGCTCGACGCCTCGATCAGCGGCTCCTCACCCGAGGGGCTGCGCCACCGCACCATCTGATCCACCCGACAGCTCAACAAACCCCCACACTCTCGGAGTCGCCATGTTTGAGCCAGTACCCGACCAGGTCGGCGGTTCGCTCGTCCTGAGCGCCCTGTGCGGCGCCCTACCGCTGATCACCATGTTCGTCCTTCTCGGCGGCCTCAAGATGAGGGCCTGGCTGGCCGGCCTCATCTCGCTGGGCGTCGCTCTGGTCGTCGCCGTCGCGCTCTTCGAGATGCCGGTCGACGACGCGCTCCTGTCCAGCGCCCAGGGTGCCCTGTTCTCGGGCTTCTTCCCGATCATGTGGATCGTCATCAACGCGGTCTTCGTCTACAACCTGACCGTGCACACCGGCCACTTCGACGTGCTGCGCCGGGCGTTCAGCAAGGTCAGCGACGACCAGCGGATCCAGGCCCTGATCATCGCTTTCTCCTTCGGGGCGCTGCTGGAGGCGCTGGCCGGGTTCGGTACGCCGGTCGCGATCACCGTCGTGATGCTGATGGCGATGGGCTTCAAGCCGGTCAAGGCGGCCGCGGTTGCCTTGATCGCCAACACCGCCCCGGTGGCGTACGGCGCGATGGCCTCTCCGATCAACGCGCTCTCGACCCAGACCGGCTTCGACGTCGACACGCTGGGTGCGATGGTGGGTCGCCAGACCCCGATCCTGGCGGTCGTGGTGCCGCTCATCCTGGTCTTCGTGGTCGACGGCAAGCGTGGACTCCGGCAGACCTGGATCCCGGCGCTGCTCTGCGGCGTCAGCTTCGGCATCGCGCAGTTCGTGGCCTCGAACTACATCTCCGTCCCGCTGGCCGACATCGTCGCCTCGCTCGTCTCGGCCGTGGTGATCGTGGGCCTGCTGCGGGTGTGGCAGCCGAGCGAGAAGATCCGTGCCGAGTCGCTGGTCGGCGCCGGCTCGGGCCCGGGTGCCGAGGAGCATGAGGTGCGCGACAGCAGCAGCGAGATATTCAAGGCCTTCCTGCCGTACGCGATCATCATCGTGATCTTCGTGATCGTCAGCATCCCCGCGATCAAGGACGCGCTGGCCCACCGGCCGTTCACCCTCTCCGGGACCGACTACACCCCGACGGTGGTCTTCCCGGGTCTCGGCGATGTCGCCGGCGCCCAGGGCGGCATCAAGTTCGACTGGTTCCCGGCCGCCGGCACGATGCTGCTGCTCTCGGGCATCATCACCGCGATCTGCCTGAGGATCCGGCCCGGCGCGGTCGCGGCGATCTACCGCGACACCTACCGGCAGCTCGCCACCGCCATCGTCACCGTGATGGCGGTCCTCGGCCTGGCGTACGTCATGAACTTCTCCGGGCAGACCGGCTCGATCGGCGCCTGGCTGGCGGGCGCAGGAAGCGCGTTCGCCATCCTCTCGCCGATCCTCGGCTGGCTCGGCGTGGCGGTGACCGGCTCCGACACCTCCTCCAACGCCCTCTTCGGTCTCCTCCAGGTGACCACCGCCAAGGAGGCCGGACTCGACCAGGTCCTGATGGCCGCCTCGAACTCGTCCGGCGGTGTGCTCGGCAAGATGGTCAGCCCGCAGAATCTCGCCATCGCCGCGGCGGCGGTGGGCATGGCCGGCAAGGAGGGCGAGATCTTCCGCAAGGTCTTCGGCTGGAGCATCGCCATGCTGGCCTTCATGTGCGTCCTGGTCGCCCTGCAGTCCACCCCGGTGCTCGGCTGGATGGTCCCCTGAGGACGGGGTCCTAGGTCTGGGCGTCCTCGGTGAGGCGTACCTCGGACCAGTCGAGCCCGTCGAGATTGACGACGATCGCCTCCTGGGTGGTGCGGGCGATCACGACGACGGCCTCGGAGTCCGGGTCGGGGTTCTCCTCGCGGTGGGGGACCCACGGGGGGACGAAGATGTAGTCGCCGGGGTTGGTCTCCACGCGGGTCTCGACGGGCTCCTCGCCCTCGACGTCGAGGAAGACGAAGACCGGGTTCCCGGAGACGATGTAGATCGCGGTCTCGGAGGCGCCGTGGTGGTGGTTGGCCGAGGCGGTCGAGGCCGGGACGTGGGTCTGGCCCATCCACAGGTTCTTCGCGCCGACGGTCTTGCCGCTGACCGCCTCGAGGCGTCTCATCCCCGAGGTCTGCCCGGTCTGGTCGACGAGGCCGGCGGGGGCGATGTGGTGGAGGTGCCGGTGGAACGGGTCGATCTCGGCCGGCACCAGGACCCCGCTGGGGGTCCGGATGTGCTCGCCGTCCGAGGATCCGGCGGGGATGTGAATCGCGGGCATCAGGCTCCCTTTGCGAGTGTGAGGACGGTGTCGTTCCTGGGTGTGGTGAGCAGTGGCCGGAGGACGGAGGCGACCTGCGTCGCCGTCTCCTTGGGCAGGCCCGGGCGGGCGCTGACGTAGAGGGGGAGCGGGTCGGGAGGTGGCAGGTTCGTCACCGGCGTCAGACCGTCGGGTACCTCTCCGAGAGTAGCCATCAGCGCTACCCCGAGGCCGGCGCCGACGGCCGCCTGAACGCCTGCCAGCTGGAAGGCCTCGGCGCCGATGGCTGCCGGGATCGAGTGCTCGGCGAGCGTGTCGAGCGCTCGGCTCCGGAGCGCGCACGGTTCGTCGAAGGCGACGACGGGCACCGGCTCGGAGGGCGTGGGGCGCCGCCAGACGGGGGAGGCGAACCAGGCGAGAGTCAGGTCGCCCACGTAGATGGCCTTGGGGTCGTCGGCCTGCTGGAGGAGGAGGGCCAGGTCGATGCTCCCGGAGGCGAGGCCGTCGCGCAGCTTGTTGCCCCGGTCGATCCGGAACCGGAAGTCCCGCTTCGGCACCGTCTGCGCCAGGGCCGTGGACAGGCTGGGGAGCAGCTGGGCGGCGGCATGCTCGGTCGACCCGATGCTGATGGTCGTCGGGCCGCTGACGCCACCGGGCAGGAATCCCGCGACGGTCTCGTCGTGGAGAGTGATGATCCGGCGTGCCTGGGTGAGCAGCAGCTCGCCGTCGGCGGTGAACCGTGAGCCGCGGCCGTGCCGTTCGACCAGTGGGCGGCCGATCACTGACTCCAGGCGGCGTACGTGCTGGCTGACGGCGCTCTGGGTCAGGTGCAGTGCGGTGGCGGCGCGCTGGAATCCGCCGAAGTCCGCGACAGCGACGAGGCTGCGCAGCGGGGCGATGTCCAGATTCCGACTCATGTCGATCAGACTAATACACAATTGATGAGCGTTCGTGATGGTTCAACATCGTGGAACGTCGTTGGACCGAGCACCTTTTGTCTATCAAACTCATAGACATAAGGCTCTCTGAAACGGAGGGCTGCCGTGGCCGGCATCAGGCCACGGTTCGACCATCAGGGAGGCAGCATGTCGCGACGGACGATCAAGCTCGGCGCCGTTCCGTACGGCACCGGCGGCCCGGGCCAGCACCGGCTCTGGCTCGACCCGGAGATCCCCGGTGACGCGAGTGTGGACATCGACTGGTTCATCCGGATCGCCGAGCTGGCCGAGCAGGGCCGCTTCGACCTGATGTTCATCGTGGACAGCCAGTTCATCACCCCGCACAGCCCGCCCCACTACCTCAACCGGCTCGAACCCCTCACCCTGCTGTCCGCGGTGGCCACCCACACCAGACACCTCGGCCTGGTCGGCACCGCGACCACGAGCTTCAACAGCCCGTTCAACCTCGTGCGCCGCTTCGCCTCCCTCGACCTGATCAGCCACGGTCGCGCCGGCTGGAACGTGGTCACCACCGGTGACGCGGGCACCGCGACCAACTACGGACTCGAGGAGCACTACGACTACGACACCCGATACGGCCGCGCCCAGGAGTACGTCGAGCTCGCCCGAGCTCTGTGGGACTCCTACGAGGACGACGCGTTCGTACGCGACCGTGAGACCGCGACCTTCCTGGACCCGGCCAAGCAGCACGCCCTCAACCACGAGGGCACCTACTTCGACGTCGCCGGCCCGCTCAACCTGCAGCGCAGCCCGCAGGGTCATCCGGTCATCTTCCAGGCCGGTGACTCCGACCAAGGACGCAACCTGGGCGCCTCGGTGGGGGAGGGGATCTTCACCCACGCCCCTGACGTCCCCAGCGGGAAGGCCTTCTACGACGACCTCAAGACGCGCGCGAAGAGCTTCGGCCGCGATCCGGAGGAGCTGGTGATCATGCCGGGCGTGAAGGTGGTCGTCGGCGACACCGACGAGGAGGCTCGGGAGATCGAGGCCGCGAACCACGAGCGTGACCACGGCTTCGAGGAGGCGCTGGCCGAGTTCGGCCGGCCCTTCGGGTGGCACGACTTCGGCCAGTACGACCTCGACGCGCCGTTCCCGGCCCAGGCGCTCGCGCACGGCGAGCGGTCCTTCTTCACCCAGGCCACGAGGATCACCGAGCGTGCGGTCGCGAACGGCTGGACGCTTCGGCAGGCCGTCGAGGCCAGCCGGGTCTTCCGCAAGTCCGAGTTCGTCGGCAGCCCCGAGACCGTCGCCACGAGGCTGCAGGAGTGGTGGGAGGCGCGGGCCTGCGACGGCTTCAACATCGGCGTCGATCACCCCGCCAACTTCCGGCGGATCGTGGAGGAGGTCATCCCGATCCTCGCCGAGCGGGGCGTCTTCCGTCGCGAGTACGAAGCCACCACCCTGCGCGGGAATCTCGGCCTGCCGATCCCGGAGAACCGCCACACGGTCGCTCGCCGCGCTCAGCCGAGCTGACCCCGACGCGCTCGGGCGCCACGACACGTACCTGACCGTCAGACACACAGGAAGATCGATCACCCCATGGCCAACAAGGCACTCACCCGGACCGACAACCCGCTCGCATCGTCCCCGACCCCCGCTATGGCCATGACCCGGCGCGGCCTGCTCGGGATCAGCCTCGGCGCCGCGGCCGCCTTCGCGCTGGCGGCCTGTGGGTCCGAGACCGGTGCCGGCGCCGCCGGCGCCCGGATCACCTGGGCCTGGCAGCTGCCCACCACCTGGGACCCGGTGACGTCCTCGGCCGGCTCCGACGTACAGATGCTGGCTCTCGTCTACGAAGGCATCACGGGGTTGGACGAGAAGGGGAACCCGGTGCCGTGGCTGGCCGAGAAGTGGACGTACGACCCGACCGGCACCCGGGTGACGTTCACGCTGAAGAAGGACCTGAAGTTCAGCGACGGCACCCCGCTGGATGCCACCGCGGTGGCCAAGTCGATCGAGCGCGGCCGGACCGCTGACGGGTCGCTGATCGCGCCGCAGATGATCGGGATCACCAAGGTGACCGCCTCCGGCGACGTCGACGTGGTGCTCGACCTGGCAGAGGTCGACTACCAGATCCCCGCGCTGTTCGCCGGGAAGACCGGGATGGTCGTCAACCCGGCCGCCTTCGAGAAGGACCCCGCGTCATTGGCCACCGCACCGGCCGGGTCGGGTCCGTTCAGCCTGACCACCTTCGTCGAGAACGACCATGCCGAGCTGGTCAAGAACACCCACTTCCAGCTCGCCGAGGAGATCCAGGTCGACGAGTTCCACCTCTACCCCCAGCCCGATCCGGCCACCGCCGTCGCCTCGGTCCAGTCCGGCCAGTTCAACGTCGCCCGGATCTCCGGCGCCCAGGTCGAGCAGGCCGAACAGGCCGGCCTCGACGTCCAGATCCTCGACTCGATGTTCGTCTCGTGCCTCGACGTACACGCCGGGATGAAGCCCTTCGACGACCCTGCCGTCGTCGAGGCGCTCAAGTACGGCATCGACCGCGAGAAGATCAAGAAGGTCGCCAACTTCGACATCGGTGACGTCAACTACCAGCCCTTCCCCAAGGGGTACGTCGGCTACAACCCCGAGCTCGAGGGCATCTACGACTACGACCCGGAGAAGGCCAAGCAGGTCCTCGCCGAGGCCGGCCACACCGGCACCGTCAAGGGCGAGTTCACCAGCGCACAGCCCGTGGCCGCCGTCGAGCTGATCCAGGCCCAGCTCAAGGAGGTCGGGATCGAGCTCACGATCAAGTCGATCCCGGCGACCCAGCACACCCAGCTGGTCTACATCGAGCACTCCCAGGCGCTCACCTACGACGGCTTCGCCGGTCGCGAGTCGCCGGTGCAGGCGTTCCAGGTCCTCTTCGGCAAGGAAGGGCTGATGAACCCCAGCCGCCGCACCGACCCCGCCCTGGAGGCACAGCTCAAGAAGGTCCGGGCGACGCCGACCGACGACCCCGCCTACCCGGCGATCCTGCAGGAGGCGACGAAGATCGCGATCACCAGCTTCCCCAACACCTTCCTCTACAACGCCCCGCGGATCATCGTCCGCAAGAAGGTCTCCGAGCTGCCCGCCTCACCCAGCCTGCAGCGGTTCGAGGGAGTGACGACCTCGTGAGCGTGGCCCAGGCCACGAACCCGGTCGTGGCACGGCCGACGGCCGATGCCGTCGGGAGCTGGGCGCGGCGGATCCTCAATCTGGTGGCGATCACCGCGGCAGTCCTGCTCCTGGCCTCGGTCATCACCTTCGCGCTCGGGGCGATGGCGAAGACCAACCCGGCGGCAGCGGTGCTCGGTGAGACCGCGACCGACGCCGACATCGCCAGGCTCGACCATCAGTTCGGTCTGGACCGGCCGCTCGTGGTCCAGTACGCCGACTGGCTCGGCTCCGCGGTGCGAGGTGATCTCGGGGTCTCCTGGTTCACCACCGTCCCGGTCTCCGACAGCATCGCCCAGGCGCTCCCTGTCGACCTGTCCATCGCGCTGCTCGCGATCGTGCTGGCGATCCTGATCGGAGGGGCCGCCGGGATCGGCGCGGCCTTGAGCAACGGCGGGATCTTCGACCGAACGGTCACCATCGTCTGCTCGCTGCTCGGCACCTTGCCGCCGTTCGTGATCGGGATGGCTCTGATCGTGGTCTTCGCGGTCAAGGCCGACCTGCTCCCGGCCGGCGGGTACGTCCCGATCCAGGAGGACCCCGCCGAATGGCTCCGCTTCGCGATCCTTCCTTCCTTCGCGCTCAGTCTCGACGTGGCCGCCTCGATCGCCCGACAGCTGCGTACCTCGCTGGTCGGGGCGCTGCGGGAGAACTACGCGATCGGTGCGCAGATGCGCGGCTTCAGTCGCAGGCGAGTCCTCTTCGGCCACGTTCTCCGCAACGCCGCTGCTCCCGCCCTGGCCGTCATCGGCCTCGCGATCCCGCTGGTCATCGGCGGCGCCGTGATGACCGAGAAGCTCTTCGGGCTGCCCGGCATCGCCCAGCTGGCGCTGCAGGCCTCGGAGAAGGGGGACGTCCCGGTCGTTCTCGGCACTCTCCTGGTCACCGCCGTCGTGGTGGTCCTGGCGAGCCTGGTCGTCAACGTCGCCCAGACCGCTCTCGACCCGGCCTCCCGCCGTGAGCCGGCGAAGGGTGGTCTCGGGTGAGGACCCTGAAGGCTCTGTGGGCGCAGCCCGCCAGCCGCTTCGCCTTCGCCACCCTGAGCGTGATCACGTTCCTGGTCGTCTTCGGTGGTGCCGTCGCTCCGTACGACCCGCTGAGGCAGTTCAGCGACGAGGTCCTCCAAGGACCGTCGGCCAAGCACCTGCTCGGCACCGACTACGTCGGTCGCGACGTCCTCTCCCGGCTCCTCGCCGGGACCCGGCTCTCCGTGGTCGGAGCCCTGGAGGCGGTGGTGATCGCCGCGGTCCTGGGCGTCCCGTCCGGGTTGGCATCGGCGTGGATGGGACGGGTCGGCGAGTGGGTCTCGCTGCGGATCGCCGACACCCTGATCATCCTGCCGTTCACCGTCTTCGCGATCGCCGTCGCCGGCACCATCGGCAACGGCCTGCAGCAGGCCATGGTGGCGGTCGGGGTGCTGATCAGCCCGATGTTCTTCAGGGTCACCCGGGCGGTGGCGCTCGGTCTGAGAAGGACGCAGTACGTCGAGGCGGCCGAGCTGATGGGCGCCACCCAGTGGTGGACCCTGCGCAAGCACATCTGGAGCAAGGTGCTTCCCAACGTCGCCGTGGCCGCGGCGCACGCCACCGGCGCCAGCCTGCTCGTGGTCGCGTCGCTCTCGTTCCTCGGAATCGGAGTGCAGCCACCTGCGCCGACCTGGGGCGGGATGCTCTCGGCCGACCTCGGCTACCTCGCCCAGCAGAGCTGGGCTCCGATCTTCCCGGCGCTGCTCATGATGGCGACCGTCGGCTCCCTCAACATCCTGGCCGACGGCATCCGCGACGCCGGATCCCCGCGCCGCCGCCGGCCCGGCCTCGTCGCCAGGCTCCAACGGAAGGAGACCATCGATGTCGCAGCCTGACTACGACACGTACGCCACCAGCCCCCGCACCCTCGAGGTCGAGGACCTGCACGTCAGCGTCGGTGACCACCTCGTCGCAGTGAGTGGCGTCTCCTTCCAGCTCCGCCGTGGCGAGGCCGTCGGCCTGGTCGGCGAGTCAGGTAGCGGCAAGACCCTCACCTGCCGAGCCGTCCTCGGGCTGCTGCCGGAGACCGGCGAGGTCGACCGCGGGTCCATCGTGCTCGGTGAGCGCGATGACCGTGTCGACCTCATCGCGGCGGGACGCACCGTCTGGGACCGCGTCCGCGGGTCCCGGATCGGCGCCGTCTTCCAGGACCCCGGCTCCTATCTCAATCCCGGCATCACCGTCGGCCGCCAGCTCGTCGAGCAGCTCCGCGTACGCGGAGGCCTCGGCAGGACCGAGGCCCGTGAGCGAGCGGTCGGCCTGTTCACGGAGGTCGGTCTCCACGATCCCGCCGGCGTCTTCCACCTCTACCCCCACCAGCTCTCGGGCGGCATGCTCCAACGCGTCCTGATCGCCATCGCGATCTCCTGCGAGCCCGAGCTGCTCATCGCCGACGAGGCCACGACCGCCCTCGACGTCGTGATCCAGGCCGAGATCCTCGAGCTCGTCGCCCGGCTGCGTCGCGACCACGAGCTCTCCCTGCTGCTGGTCACGCACGACCTCGCCGTGGTCGCCGAGACCTGCGACCGGATCCTGGTCATGTACGGCGGCGAGATCGTCGAGTCCGGCCCGACCGAGCAGGTGCTCACCGACCCGCGGCACCCCTACACCCGGGCGCTGCTCGCGGTCGCCACCATCGGGGACTGGACGCGCCGCACCCTCGACGTCATCCCCGGCCAGCCGCCCCCGGCGGGGGAGGAGATGCCCGGCTGCCGGTTCGCGCCGCGCTGCCGCTACGCCACCCAGGCGTGCGTCAGCGCTCCGGTCGCGACGACCGAGATCGGCCCGGGGCGCAGCGCTCGCTGCGTACGTCTCGACGAGCTGGACACCGAGCACGGTGCCGTTCTCGTCCAGGACCGGATCGAGGCCACCGCATGAGCACACCGCTGCTGCGCATCACCGACCTCTCGGTCAGCTACGCGCTCCCACGGCAAGGCACCGGGCTCGGCACCGGGGCCGCGCTGCGCGAGGTCAGTCTCGACGTACGCGCCGGCGAGATCCTCGGGATCGTGGGGGAGACCGGATCCGGCAAGACCACCCTGGCCAGAGCCACGGTCGGCCTGGTCACCCCTGCCACCGGCACCATCACCTTCGACGGCGTCGACATCGGCGGTCTCCAAGGATCCGCGCTGCGTGGGTTCCGTCGACGTGGGCAGATCCAGCTCGTCTTCCAGGACCCGCTGCGTTCTCTCGACCCCGACCTCACCGTCGACCAGCTCGTCTCCGAGCCGCTTGCCATCGCCGGGGTGCCCCGCAGCGAGCAGCGCGCTCGGGTCGAGGAGGCCATCGGGCTCGTCGGCCTCGACCCGAGCACCATCCACGACCGGCTCCCACGCCAGCTCTCCGGCGGCCAGCGGCAACGCATCGCGCTCGCCCGCGCGATCGTCACCCGCCCCCAGCTGCTCTTCTGCGACGAACCGGTCAGTGCGCTCGACGTCTCCAACCGGAATCTCGTCCTCAGCCTGCTGGACCGGCTTCGCCGCGAGCTCGGCCTCGCGGTCGTGATCATCGCTCACGACCTGTCCTCGCTGGCCGGTGTCGCGGACCGGATCGCGGTGTTCTACCGCAGCCGTCTGGTCGAGAGCGGACCGGTCGAGGAGGTCCTGACCAGGCCGGCGCACCCCTACACCGGGCTGCTGACCGCGTCCGCGCCCTCGGTCGCCCACGAGGACCGGCTCCGGCCGGCCGATCTCCGCCTCGAACAGGGCGCCGAGCCACCGAAGGGCGGTCCGGACAGCTGTGTGTTCCTGACCCGATGCCGGTTCGCGCACGACGCCTGCCACCAGCAACCGCTCACGACGCCGCTTTCCGGCACCGCCGACCGCACCGCCGCCTGTCACGCCGCCACCACGTGGCCCAGCCAGATCGCAACCACCTCCACCGGCGCTGCCCAACCGGCAGCTGCCGGCTGACGAAAGGACCGAGCATGACCTACTACGACGACGTCGAGATCCTCGGCATGATCGGCACCGCCGACGCCTCCGAGATCCGTCCCTCCGACGGCACCGTCATCGACCCCGAATACACCGCCCGCTTCGCCAAGGCGCACGAGGACGGCGGCTTCGACCGCGTACTCATCGGCTATGGCTCCGGCTGGTCCGAGGGGACCCAGGTGGCCGCGTACGCAGCCGCTCACACCGAGCGGCTGGGCCTGCTCATCGCCCACCGGCCCGGCGTCGTCCACCCGACCCTCGCCTCGCGGACCTTCACCACGCTGGACCAGTTCACCAAGGGCAGGGTCGCGCTCAACATCGTGACCGGGAGCAGCAACGTCGAGCAGCGGCGCGAGGGCGACTACGTCCCCCACGACGAGCGCTACGCCCGCACCGACGAGTACCTCCAGATCCTGCGTGCCTCCTGGGACACCAAGGGTCCACGGGACTTCGACGGCACCTACTACCGCTTCGAGGGATTCACCCCGCAGGTCTTCCCCTACGGCGACCGCCACCTCGAGCTCTTCTTCGGAGGCAGCTCACCCGCGGCCTACGGCGTCGGGGCCGAGCACGCGGACACCTACATGCTCTGGGGCGAGCCGCTGAAGCAGACCGGCGAGCAGATCGCCACCATCACCGAGAAGGCCACCGCCGCCGGACGTACGCGGCGCCCCAGGGTCTCGGTCTCCTTCCGGCCGATCCTCGGCAGGACCGACGAGGAGGCCTGGGAGCGCGCGCACGCCATCCTGGACACGATCAACGGCGAGATCGGCTCGCAGTTCAAGCAGAAGGTCAACAAGCTGCATCCCCAGGGCTCGGCCCCGGAGAATGCCGGATCGCAGCGGCTGCTCGCCGTCGCCGAATCAGGCGACCTGCACGACCGCTGCCTGTGGACCCCCACCACCACCGCGGTCGGTGGCGGAGGCAACTCCACCGCCCTGGTCGGCTCACCGGAGACCGTGGCCGCCGCGATCCTCGACTACGTCGAGATCGGGGTCAACACCGTCCTCATCCGCGGCTACGACCCGCTCCAGGACGCCATCGACTACGGCCGCGACCTGCTCCCGCTGGTTCGCCAGGAGCTCGCCCACCGCGCGGCCCGACCGAGCGTCGCGGTCTGATCCGAGTCCGACCCGCACCACCGATTGGAGCACACATGACCATCACCTCCGAGGCGAGCAGCGCGAGCGGCTGGGACGAGCCGCCCGGCGGTACGCCACGCGGCACCCTGATCCTGCTGACCGGACGCGGTGAGACCGCGGCCACCTACCAGCGCTTCGGCAGGCGGATCTCCGCGGACGCCTACAAGGTACGTCTCGTCGAGGCCGACCTGGACGACGTGACCACAGCGCGCGCCGAGATCGAACAGCACCTGGCCGATGCGGCCCTGCCCGCACCGAAGGTCCTGGTCGGCAGCGACACGGGCGCGACCCTGGCCGCCACGCTGGTCGACCAGGTGGCCGCCGATGCCGCGGTCATCGCCGGAATCGTGCTGCCCGAGTCCGCCGCCATCGACGGCTGGGAGGAGGAGATCGAGGCCCGGAGCGCATGTCCCGTCCACCGCAACGTGATCGGACAAGACGGCGCCTTCGGCCGAGGGACCCTGGCCAGCGGCCTCGGCGGCGAATGGTCCGAGCTGACCCTCCCGGTCCCCGACAAGCCGGTGCTGGTCGTGCACGGTGATGCCGATCCGGTCACTGCGGCCGAGCAGGTCACCAAGGCGTACGCCGATGCGCCCGGCGTCCGCCGCCGTCTCGTCGCCGGCGGGCGCCATGACATCCTCAACGACCTCTCGCACCGGTCGGTCGCCGCCACGATCATCCTCTTCCTCGAGTCCCTCAAGCTCGGCAGCGACCTGCCCGCCATCGTCTACGCGGCAGACGAACCGACCCGATCGGACGCATCGTGACCACGCCGAAGGTCGCCGCGCTGCTCGGGACCAGGTCATGACGACCCTGCGGACGAACCAGGACCTGGACCCTGCCGCCCTTCGTCAGGCGTTCGGCGTCTTCCCCACCGGGGTGGTCGCCGTCGCCGCCGAGGTCGACGGAGCGCTGACGGGCCTGGCCGCCAGCTCGTTCACCAGCGTGAGTCTCGATCCGCCGCTGGTCTCCTTCTCGGTCGCCACGACGTCGAAGACCTGGCCCGACCTACGTCGCTCCTCGCACCTGGGTGTCAGCGTGCTCGCCGACCATCACGACGAGGTCTGCCGTCAGCTCGCCGGGCCGGTCGAGCACCGCTTCGACGGGATCGCCCTGAGCATCTCCGAGAACGGCGCGGTCGGCCTGGACGAGGGGGTGGCGCAGTTCGACTGCACCGTCTACCGCGAGGTCGAGGCAGGTGACCACATCATCGTGCTCCTGCAGCTGCACGCCGTCACCGACCCCGGCACCGGCAACCCCCTCATCTTTCACCGCAGCGGATTCGGGAGACTCGCGGACACCGCCTGATCCGGAGGTGCGATGGCGGCCGACGTCAGGAACGGGCGTGGTTGTGCATGACGTGCTTGGTGCGGGAGTAGTCGTCGAGGGCGTAGAGGGAGAGGTCGCGGCCGTAGCCGGACCCCTTGAAGCCGCCCCACGGGACCTCGTTGGCGAGGACGAGGTGGGCGTTGACCCACACCGTGCCGGCGTCGAGCCTGCGGGCGACGTCGTGGCCGCGGCGGCCGCTCTCGGTCCAGACGGAGGCGGAGAGGCCGAGAGGGGTGTCGTTCGCGCGGCGGATCGCTTCCTCCTCGGTGGAGAAGGTCTCGACGGTCACGACGGGGCCGAAGATCTCGTCGCGGGCGCACTCGGCACCCTCGGGTACGTCGACCAGGACCGTCGGGGCGATGAAGTAGCCGGTTCCCTCGAGGGCGGCGCCGCCGACGGTGGCGCGGACACCCTCCTGCGCCGCCCGCTCGAGGAAACCGGCGACGCGGTCGTAGTGCGCCTTGGAGACCAGCGGGCCGATCTCGACGTCGTCGCCCGCGCCGGGCTGGCCGACGACGATCTCCTGGACCTGTGCGCTGAAGAGGGCGACGAACTCGTCGGCGACCGACTCCTCGACCAGGACCCGGCACGCGGCGCCGCACTCCTGCCCGGAGTTGTAGAAGCCGGCCGCCCGCAGCGCCTCGGCGGTCGCCTTCAGGTCGGCGTCGGCGAAGACGACGACGGGTGCCTTGCCGCCGAGCTCGAGGTGTACGCGCTTGAGGCTCTCGGCCGCACCGCGTGCCACCGCGCGTCCGCTGTTGACCGATCCGGTCAGGGCGACCATGTCGACCTCCGGGTGGGCGGTCAGGCCGGCTCCGACGACGGGGCCGAGGCCGGTGACGACGTTGAGGACGCCTGCGGGGACGATGTCGGCCAGCAGCTCGGCGAGCTTCAGCGTGGACAGCGGGGTCTGCTCGGAGGGCTTGATGACCAGCGTGTTGCCCGCCGCCAGGATCGGCGCGATCTTCCAGGCCGCCATGAGCAGCGGGTAGTTCCACGGCGTCACCACCCCGACCACGCCGATCGGCTCGCGCAGGATCAGGGAGAGGTGGTCCTCGGCGTACTCTCCGGCTGCCATCGAGGTGGTCGCCCGCAGCGCACCCGCCATGAAGCGGAACGTGTCGACGGTTCCGTCGACGTCGTCCTGGGCGACCGAGAGGGGCTTGCCGGTGTTGGCGGACTCGAGGCGTACGAGGACCTCGGCGTGCTCGGCGATCCGGTCGGCGATCCGGTGGAGCATCTCCGAGCGGGCCTTGGGCAGGAGCGCACCCCACGCCGGCTGGGCGGCCCGCGCGGCGGTCACGGCGCGCTCGACGTCGGCCGCGGTGCCGTTCGCCACCTGGGTGATGACCCGCTCGGTCGAGGGGTCCACGACCTCGGTCGTGTCGGCCGCCTGCGACGTCACGAACGAGCCGTCGATGAAGTGTCCGGCCGGCGGGAGGTCCGCGGGAGTGAGCAGGCTGTCGCCGGTGGCACGCTGGACGGTTGCGGGCTTCAGGTCGGTCGGAGTCATCGGATCGCTTTCGTCGTCGGGAGAGTGGGGCTGATCACACCGTAGATTGTGATCACAGATCACACAATCCTGATGTCCAACTTCCGGGAAAGCTTCCGGCAGACCGGGATCGTGGAAGCCACGATCCCGGTCCCGGTGCCGTACTGTTGATCTCGTTGAAGGGACGGCTCTGTAAGCCGTCCTGGCCGCACACCACGTCGCGGCTTGTATCTCTTATCTGGTTTTCGGTTCGCTGGACATCAGCACAGATGGATGTCTTCAGCGGCTAGGGGCACGGTGTCCCTAGCACCGAACAGAGGAAAAGATCATGGCTCAGGGAACCGTCAAGTGGTTCAACGCTGACAAGGGCTTCGGCTTCATCGCGCAGGACGGCGGCGGCGAGGACGTGTTCGTTCACTTCTCCGCCATCCAGGGCAACGGCTACAAGTCGCTCGACGAGAACCAGAAGGTCGAGTTCGACGTCACCGCCGGCCCCAAGGGCCCGCAGGCCGAGAACGTCCGCGTCTCCTGATTGACCACGAAGTGCCCCGACCGCAGCTGCGGTCGGGGCACTTCGTGCGTGTGGGGCCCGTTCAGGCGGGTCGCCCGCCGAAGTCCCACTGGTGGACCTCGATCGCGGTGAAGCGAACAGGGGAGAGGACTCCGTGTGCGTCGTCCGCGGAGGCGGCCGCCAGCAGCACTGCCGCCCCGACCACCACGGCTCCGTCGTCGGACAGGAGCGGTCCGCAGGCGATCAGCTCCTCGCCGCCGGGCAGGTCGATGTCGTCCGTCGTCGGTTCGCAGAAGCCGAGGACGAGGTAGCGGTTGCCGTCCGGCCGGCCGTCGCCGAAGTCCCACATGGTGCGGCCGAGTGTGTTGCGCCACCGCCGCAACAGCACGTCACGGTAGGCGCCGGCCTGGTAGCCGGGCTCCGCGAACGCGAACGCGCGAGCCGCGGTCGCGTCCGGAAGGTCGAGGATGTGCACGCTCCCGGTCAGGGTTTCGTCGCTGGTGAAGGTCGGGCCCCGGGCGATCATCGTCGCCGCGAACCGGTCCATGTACGTCCAGTGCTCCTCCACCATCTGGGTGCGCAGCGGCGTCGACCCCGGGCGGTCGCGGTGATAGCAGAAGAACTCCATGGCCCGAGACTCACCCGCCCCGCCGTCCCGCGCAATCGGTTATCTCAGCGGGTCCGTAGGGTGGGAGCCGAGGAGGGCTGAGATGGTGAGCGATCGCGACCGGAACGAACAGGGGCGGGCACAGCAGGCCCGACCCCGCGACGCGCTCGGCCGCCCCCTGCCGTACGGCGAGGTCGGCGTCGAGCCCATCTCCGAGGAGCCGCTCCCGCCGGCGGAGACCCTGGCGTACGCCCGCAGCCTGCTGGACGAGGGGCGCCCGTTCGCCGCCCACGAGGCGCTCGAGGTCCGGTGGAAGTCGTGCCCGGAGGAGGAGCGCGAGCTGTGGCAGGGTCTCGCCCAGCTGTGCGTCGGCCTGACCCATCACGAGCGCGGCAACGCCGTCGGTGCCTCGCGGCTGATCGAGCGGGCGGCGCGGCGGCTGGAGACGTACGAGCGAGGCGGTGGCCCGAGGTACGGGCTCGACCTCGGAGCACTCGTCGCGTGTGCCCGAGACCGGGTATAGCCCATCTGCCTATTGACCCCGAACCTCGGCGCCGTGCTTGGCTGGAGACATGAGCCGCACGGTCGAGGTCGACTATCTCGTGGTGGGTGCCGGCGCCATGGGGATGGCGTTCACCGACGCTCTGATCGACCACGCCGACGTGCGGGTGGCGCTGGTCGACCGACGCCACGGTGTCAGCGGGCACTGGCTGGAGGCGTACCCGTTCGTCCGCCTGCATCAGGCCTCGGCCTTCTACGGCGTCGCCTCGACCCTGCTCGGTGGCGGGCAGCTGCAGCAGCGCGGACCCGAGGAGGGTCTTCAGGAGAGGGCCAACCAGCCGGAGATCTGCGCCTATTACGCACGGATCCTCGAGCGGATGGTGGAGTCGGGCAAGGTCGAGTTCTTCTCCAACAGCGACTACGTCGGTGACGGCGCCGTCGTCTCGCGCATCTCCGGCGAGCGGCTCGAGATGCCCGGCGCCCGGATCGTCGACGCCCGCTATCTGGCCCCCAGCATCCCGGCCGAGAAGCCGCCGCCGTTCGCGGTGGCCGACGGCGCCCGCGTGCTGCCGGTCAACGATCTCGCCCGGCTCGAGGAGACGCCGAGCCAGTACGTCATCGTCGGCTCCGGCAAGACCGCGACCGACGCGTGCATCTGGCTGCTGGCGCACGGCGTCGACCCCGACGCGATCTGCTGGGTGCGGCCACGTGACCCGTGGATGCTCAACCGTGCCCTCATCCAGCCCGATCCCGCGATCTTCCTCGGCATGGCCGCCGACACGATGCAGATCGCCGAGAAGTCGACCTCGCCCGAGGACCTGTTCCTCGGGCTCGAGGACGCCGGCATCATGCTCCGCATCGACCGGTCGGTCATGCCGACGATGGCCAAGGCGCCGACGCTGGCGACGTGGGAGCTCGAGAAGCTGCGTACGGTCGAGAACGTCGTACGCCGCGGCCACATCCAGCAGGTCGACCGCGGCTCCCTCACCTTCGTCGACGGATCCGTCGCCGTCGCCGAGGACGCCCTGGTCGTGCACTGTGCCGCGGACGGCCTGAAGTATCCGCCCCTGCTCCCCGTCTGGCGCCCTGAGGCGATCACGCTGCAGCCGATCCGTGCCGGCTTCCCCTGCTTCGGCGCCGCGGTCACCGGCTACGTCGAGGCCACCCGCGACACCGACGCCCAGAAGAACCGGCTCTGCCCGCCGAGTCCGTTCCCGGACTCGATGGCGACCTGGGCGCTGATGAACCTCCTGGGCACCCAGGCGGCCATGTCGTTCTCGTCCGAGCCGGACATCAAGGCCTGGTCGGACGGGGTCGCGCTCAACCCGGCTCGGATCCCGCCCGGACATCCCGGATCCCCGGCCCTCGACGACGCGCGGGAACGCCTGGCGAAGCACACCAAGCCCGCGCTCGCCCGGCTCGCTGAGCTGGCCGGCTCGACCTGAGCCGACGGGAGGGGTCGGGTCACTCGACCGGTGGGGGACAGGCGATGCGTACGAACTCGTCGTACTCGTGCGCGAGCTCGGTGGCGACCTCCGCGAGCTGAGCGAACCCGGCCTGGCTGGCGCTGCTGGCCTCGGCGTGCATGAGGGCGGCCGACTCCTTGTACTGCGAGCACAGGACTCCCAGCGGTTGGGGCGCGGGCAGCGACTCGGGCTCCTGCCGTTCCTCCTCCGGCAACGCCTCCCACTTCTGGTTGGCGGACTCGATGGCTGATCCCAGGCGATCCACCGGGTCGCGCGGGATGTTGGTCGTGTCCATCCTGCTGGCGGAGAAGCCGTTGCCGATCTGGTTGCCTTGATGGGGTCCGTCGAATCCCAACGACCCGGTCGGGTCCTGCTCGCCGTTGCCGCCGTAGCGGAGCCAGCGCAGGTCGCCGTTCGCGTCGACGAAGTAGAAGACGCGCGCAGGCGCTGCCTGACCCTCGAGTCCGGGGCGGTCGGTCAGCCCGCCGAACAGGTGGCGCACCGTGTCGAAGCCGTTGCCGATCTGATTGCCCGAGTTGTTCTCCGCGAACCCGTTCGTCCCGGACGGATCGAGTTCACCGTTGCCCGTGTAACGGAACCAGATCAGGTCGCCGTTGTCCCGGACCGCGATGAACGCGCCGTCGCCGACGCCCACGATGCGGCGGAAGCCGAGGAAGCCGTTGCCGATCTGGTTGCCCTGGTTGGGTCCGGGGAATCCGCGAACCCCGGTGGGGTCGTGCTCGCCGTGGCCCTCGTACCGGAACCAGAGCAGATCACCGTTCTCGGCGACGGCGAAGATGGTCGTCGCCGTGGTCTGTCCTTCACGGGGAGAGACGAACAGGTGGCGGAAGCTGTGGAAGCCGTTGCCGATCACGTTGGCGGGGTTGTTCTCCACGAAACCGTTCGTTCCGGACGGGTCGTGCTCGCCCGCTCCGGTGTACCTGAACCAGGTGAGGTCTCCGTTCGGCGCGACCGCGAGGACGATGCCGTTGCCGCCGCCCAGGACGTGGAGGAAGTGGTCGAAGCCTCGGCCGACCTGGTTGCCTGAGCCGTTTCCCACGAAGCCGTTCGCGCCCGTCGGGTCCAGCTCGCCGAACCCGTCATATCGGAAGTAGCGCAGAGCACCATCGTCCTCGACCGTGAAGAAGCGGCCGACGTGGGGGCGCGCGACGCCCGGGGGCGCGGTGCCGTTACCGGTGTAGAAGATGTGCCGCATGGGTCGGCCTCCGATCGCCCGCTGCCTTCGCTCGTTCGAGCGTGTCAGTGGCGGTGCTCGTCGGCATCGCTCAGATCGAGGAAGTGTCGCTCCGGCGAGGTCAAGACGCTTGCCGGACCGTGTCGGCGCCGGGCACAGTGCACAGTGGCGGGGCCGCCAGGGTTGGCGGCGGCCGCCCACACCACCGAACGACGCCGGGACGCCGCTCGGTCAGCCGAGTTCGTCCTTCAGCCGCTCGGCGAAGGCCTCCGGATGGTCCACGAAACCGGTGTGGTCGCCGGGGAACCGCGTCGCGGTGAGTCCGAGCCGCGCGGCGAGCGCCTCGGTCGTACGTTCGCACAGCTGACCGGCCGACTCCTCGCCGATGCCGAGGACGATCCGCGGGCCTCGGCGCAGCGCTTCCTCGTCCGGCTCCCACCGCACGGACGCGGGCAACTCGTCGGCGTACCAGAACGCCTCCTCCGCCAGGTCGCTCGAGCTGCGCTCGCCGCCGAACATCGCCTCGAGCATGCCGTCCGGCACGACGATGTTCGCCTGCTCGAAGAACATGCCCCACGCGCCGATCACGTCGCCGTCGGCGTGACGACGCCTCATCGTGTCCGTCAGCGTGCGCTGCTCCTCCCGGTCGTCGAGAAGCTCCAGCAGCGGGGGCTCGTGCGCCACGATCGTCGTGGCGAGCTCGGGATGTCGCTGGGCGAAGGCGAGGGCCGTCACGGCACCGCCGCTGGAGCCGAGGATCGCGACGGGTCCCAGGCCCGTGCGGCGTACGAGCTCGGCGAGATCGTCCGCGCGCTGCTCGGGAGTGGAGCCGACGGACCGATCGGCCAGGACGCTCCCGCCGTGGCCACGTGGGTCGTGGGTCAGGACGGTGTGGCCGGTGGCCAGCGCATCGGCGAGCGGCGCGAACTCCTCGGCGGTCATCGGCGATCCGACGAGCGCGAGGGCAGGCCCGGATCCGCGGAGCTGGTAGCTCAGGCGTGTTTCGGGCAGGTCGATCTGGACGGGTGCGTGCATGGCGTTCTCCTCGGTGTCGGTATCGGTGATGGCAGTGGTCGGGTCTGGGCTGGGCGCAGGAGCCGGGAGACGAGCGGCGGCGCGGCGGTCGCGAGCAGGACCGTGAGCACCGCGGGGAGCACCATCGCGCCGGCCAGCCCCACCCCGGCGGCGAGCCCGCCGATGAGAACGGGGCCCACGAACCCGCCGAGGTATCCGATCGTGGTGACGACCGAGAGCCGTCGCGGGTCGATCCGGGTGGCGCCCAGGCTGCCGATCACGATCGGCCAGACGAGGGCCGTGCCCGCGCCGGCGAGCGCCCATCCTCCGGTCGCGACCACGACCCGTGACGCCTCGGGGGCGGTGGGGGAGAGGAGCACCACTACGAATCCGAGCATCGTCACCCCGGCTGCTGCGGCCACGAGGATCGGTGCGGTGACCAGGTCGCGCAGACGGTCTCCGGCGAAGCGGACCGCGGTCATCGCGGCGAAGAAGACGGCGTACATCGTCGCTCCGGCGGCCGGGTCCGCGCCGAGGACGCGAGTGGTGTGGATCCCCGCCCAGTCGGTGGCGGCACCTTCGACCACGAAGGCAGCGGCGGCCACGGCACCGGCGCCGAGGAGAACCGGGTTCGCCGCGCGGGTCGGCCCCGGAGAAGCCGCCGGATCCGCGGCATCGCCCGGATCGGTGCCGGCCGCCGGAAGCCGCAGTGCCAGCAGAGTGAGCACGGTGCCGGCGCTCAGCGCGGCCGCGGGCAGGAGCAGGTGGCTGTCCCCGCCGGCGCGCAGCGCCGCTGCCAGTGCCGAGGATCCGAGGACGGCGCCGAGCGTCCAGAATCCGTGCATCCGGGCGATCACGGGTCGTCCCGCTGCGCGCTCGGCGGCCGTGGCTCGCGAGGTGAGCCCGACGTTGATGGCGCCGCAGCAGAGGCCGAAGACGCCGGCGAGCGCGATCATCGGCTCGGCCGTGCGCATCGCGCCGATCGCGGCGAGGAGGAGTGCTGCGGTGGGGAGGGCGACGCGGAGCACGGTGGCGTCGCTCCAGCGGTGGGCGAGGTGTCCGGCCAACGGCATCGCGATCGCCGCGCCCAGCGCGAGAGCGAGGAGCAGGAAACCGAGTCGCGTGGGACCGAGGTCGACGCGGGCGTCGAGGACGGGAAGCCCCGCGCCCCAGACCGCGACGAGCATGCCCACCCCACCGTGCAGCGCAGTGATCACGCGCGTGCTTTCCCTGGATGACGACATGCCTCCAGGTTGCTCGCGGCTCCGGACGCGCGTCCAACACCGGCACAGCACGGATCGACGCACTTCTGTTGTCGATCCGCTCTCGCCCGGTTCGCCGACCGGACAGAATGGGCCCGTGGCGGGCGACCTCGAGATCAGGCTCCTGCGCCGCTTCGTGGCGGTCGCGGAGGAGCTGCACTTCGGGCGTGCCGCCGACCGGCTCTTCATCGCCCAGCAGGCGCTCAGCCGAGACGTACGCCGGCTCGAGGACGCCGCGGGCGTCCGCCTCCTCGACCGCTCCTCGCGCCGGGTCGCACTCACGCCGGAGGGCCGTCGTCTCCTGGACCGGGCGCGTGAGCTCATCGCGCTGCACGACCGTGCCGTACGCGACCTGCGTGCCGATACCGGCAGCCTCGTCGTCGACGCCGTCGCGCCGGGAACGACGCCTGCCCGCGTACTGGACGCGGCTCGGCGAGCGGCCCCCGACATCGAGTTCATCGTCCGCTACGGCGGCGGATCCGCGGACACGGTGGTCGGGGCCGACGTCGGCTTCGGTGCCACCCCGCATGGCGCCTCGGCCCCGCGCCGGCAGGCGGTACGTCATGAGCGGATCGTCGTGCTGCTGCCCGACGACCACGAGCTCACCGCGCTCGACGCGGTCCCGCTCGAGGCCCTCCGGACGGCCCAGGTGTGCACGCGCTCCGGCGACCACGTGACTCCCGCATGGGCCCGCGCGATGGGGCAGCTGCTCGCGCCGTTCGGCGTGGACCCGACCGACGGGCATCCCCACGTCCTCGGCGGTGCCGAGCTGGGCGCGCACCTGCGGCTGCACGGTGCGCCGGGCCTGGCCCTGGAGAGCCAGCCGCCGGTCGAGGGCCTCGTCATGCGTCCGCTCGTCGAGCCCGCCGCGCTGTTCCCCTGGACGATGCGCTGGCGTGCGGATCTGGACCACCCCGGTCTCGACGTGCTCAGGCGCAGCGCACGGGCGCTGTCCGAGGCGCAGGGCTGGACCACGGTGCCCGACGGCGCCCTGCTCCTGAGCTCCTGATCGGGAGCGGACGAGCAGCTCAGCGGCGTGACGGACGTCGGTCACACACCGCGATGACGAAGGCCCCTCGTCGGCCACGTCGTCGTGGCGTTGTGTTGGAAGCAGCACGTCGCGCCCGCCGGACGAAAGGATCAGCCGATGAACACGGACAGACCGAGCTCGACCCCCGTCGGCGCACGATCAGGTCCGCTGCCGCAATCGACCGCGTGGCGCGCGGTGGCTCGCTGCGTCCTCGAGTCGGTGCGGATGCTGACCACGCGGGCGGTGCACTGGCCGCGCATCAACGTCGGCCGCCGACTGCGGTTCGCAGACGGGACCACCGGTGAGGTGTATCGAGAGACAGCGGTCTCACGGGCACCTCACGAGGCGTGCCTGCTGGTCGTGTGCTTCCGGCTCCGCTTGGTCCGCGGCCGCGGGCACGTCCTGTTCCGGTGGGAGAGCTGGCTGAACACCCCGCTGTTCGTGGGGTTCCCGGGATTCGTCTCCAAGCTCTGGCTCGCCGCCGACGAGCAGGGCCGCTACCGCGGCATCTACGAGTGGGACGGAGCCGACCGCGCCGAGCACTACGCCCGGTCTCTGTGGAGGGTGCTCGCGCTGGTGAGCGAGCCGGGATCGATCGACTTCCGGATCGTGCCCGGACTGCGGCGCGACGAGGCCCTCGCGGATCCCGGCCTGCTCGAAGCCGGCACCTCGGCCCCCGACTGGTGGTGCCCGATCGGGCCGTCATGAGCGCCCTGCCCGGCCGTATCAGCGGTCGGCGGCAACACCTCCTAACTCTCAGGAGGTGTTGATCATGTGGATGAGTCGTTCACTCCTCGCTGGCATCGCCAGCACGCTGCTGCTCCTCTCCGCCTGCGGCTCGAGCGACGAAGGGTCGGAGGTGGAACTCACCGACGCGAGCTCTGCGACGAACGGGCAGGTCGATCCTGATCCCGACGACCCGACCGATCCCGACGAGCCGGTGGTGGCCGTGCCGACGCTCCCGATCGGTGGTGGGTCCTACCCGCTCGACGGCACTCCCGGCGTGGTCTGCGCCGACGTCAGCTGGCTCTGGCCGAGCGACGACCCGTCGGTCCCCGAGGGCGTCTCGGTCCTGGTCACCGGCTATGTCGTCGACCCGGATGTCTTCGAGCCGGCCGACGCGTCGTGCGAGGGCGCATCCTGCCTGGATGGATTCGTCTTCACCGCCGACTCGCTCAGCTGCCAGGTCGCGATGCTCTCCCTGGTTCCGTGGACCGATGAGCAGGAGGGCGAGGACGCCGTGCTCCGGCTCAGCGGTGAGATGACCTGCGATGCCGTGCCCTGCGTGCTCGAGGACGCCGAGGGCGGCGACACCGAGGTGTTCTTGGACGCGCCGGAGGTCGAGACGGAGTCGGAGGAGTCGGAAGAGTCGGAAGACTCGACGCACTCGAGCGAATCAGGCTGAGTCATGCCCGAGACGCCGCCGTCAGGGGTCGATCGCTGGGTGAGCCTGGCGACGAGCTTCGTCGCGCCGGTGACCCTGATCAGCGCCGTCCTCTTCTACTTCGGGTACGTCGCCGCCCGCGCCCAGTACGACTACTTCGGCCTCGACGTCGATGTCATCGGGCTCAGCACCCGCGCGTACGTCATGCGCAGCCCACAGCCGCTGCTGACCCCGATGCTGGTCCTGGTGCTGGGTGGCGTCGCGGTCGTGGCCCTGCACCGCTGGGTCCGCGGGCATGCCACTGCGGGGTGGTTCCGCCGGCTGGTCACGGCCGTCCTCGGCGCCGGGCTGGTTCTGCTGGCGGCGGGGACGGTGCTGCTGGCGGGTTTCACCCTCGTCGGCGGCTGGGCCTACTACTCGCTGGTGACGCCGGTCCTGCTCGGTGGCGGCGCGGCGCTGGTGGCGTACGCCCTGCGGTTGCGACTGGGCGGCCGGCTCGAACCGCGCATCGTGCTGCTCTGGGTGGGCGTGGCCGCCTGCGTGATCTGGGCGACCGCCACCACCGCGCAGTGGACCGGGCGTGGCCTGGCGATGGAGCAGGCCCGCAACCTGCGCAGCCTGCCCAGCGTCGTCCTCGACACCAAGGAGCGGCTCTACATCCCTGCCGGCGCCGGCGTCCAGGAGGTCGTCCGAGCCGATGCCGGTGAGGACGAGTACCGCTTCCGCTACTGGCGACTGAGGCTGCTGATCCAGGGCGAGGACCGGATGTTCCTGGTGCCCGACACCTGGAGCGCAGGCGGCACCACCATCATGGTGCGGCTCGACGATGACGTACGGGTCCAGTTCCAGTTCCGGAACTCCCCGCCGGACTGATCGGAGCTGTCAGTGGCCCCTGCATGCCTCGCCGGGCTTCCGTCTTCGGTGCCCCTGACCCTGACCTGCCGTGGCACCGAGATTCGGTTGGCGTTCGGGGGGTTGGATTTTCATCATCTGTCCGGCGTCGACGTGTTGTCATACGCCAATCTGGGGGAGTACCACGCGCTACCGATCTGCCGGGTGGCGATCTGTCTACACCTGTTGCATGCGGTCGCGCGGGGTCCACACCGACCAGTTCCGTCCTACGGAAGGGATGTCCATGGCTCAGGGCGATGACACCGAGACCGGAACCACGGACTGGGGGCTTACGAAGGCCTATCTGCAGAGCGACCCGACCAAGTGGAACAGCCTCTCCTGGATCACTGCACGCTCCCTCGTCGACTCGGTCAACGACATCTTGGGGCGAGGTACGCAAGGGCTCGTCGAGAACCTGCGTGCGCACTGGACGAAGAACGACGAGGACCTGACGATACGTCGCCCGGGGGTCTCGAGGTTCCTGGTCATCGGCGACACCGGCGAGCAGGACCCGTCCCAGTACGTGGTCGCGCCCGCCCTGGCCCGAGCCGCGGCCGAGCGCCTGGACCGGCATGGGCGCGTGGAACAGCGACAAGCCGGCTTCGTGCTCGTCCTGAGCGACGTGATCTACCCGTCGGGCAACGTCAACGACTACGTGGACGGTTTCTACAAGCCGTACCGGGCGAACCGGGTGCAGGGCCTGCGGGCGCCCGTCGACGTGCGGGACAGGTTCGCGCTTCCCGAGAGCGTTCCGATCTACGCGATTCCGGGCAACCACGATTGGTACGACGGCCTCTACGGCTTCGCCCACCAGTTCCTGTACGCGGCGAACGAACCTCCGACCTGGCCCAGCGATCTCCTGGCGCCGTCGTTCGACGACACCCTCGGGCCGCGGCAGCTGATCCGGGACCGGTTCGGCCGGAGCATGTGGCGTACGCCCAGCGAACCGGCCGGCACCACCGCGCCGGCGCGATGGGGAGAGCCGGCCGACGAGGGCCGCCCGGCACTAGAGGCTCGGCTGCAGCCAGGGCCGTACTTCGTCATCGAGACCGAGCATGTGGACCTGGTGTGCATCGACACCGGTATCGACGGGATGATCGACGGGCCGCAGTTCGACTGGCTGAGCTCGCTGCGTGGTGAGATCCCGAAGATCCTGATGACCGGCAAGCCGCTGCTCGTCAACGGTGAGCGCCACAAGCGTGATGTCTCCGGACGACCCGGCAAGACCGTCTACGACGTGGTAGCCGAGACCAAGCGCCGCTACGTCGCGACGCTGGGCGGTGACACGCACAACTTCCAGCTGTACGACCCGCAGAGCGAGGGCAGCTCGCGCGACGGCCTGTGGCACTTCGTCAGTGGTGGCGGCGGCGCGTACACGCACGCCACCCATCCCATCCGGACGGCCGCCGCGGACGCGCGAGCCGATCTACGATTCCGGCCGACCAAGCTCTTCCCGCGGTCGGCGGAGTCGCTGTCGTACTTCGCCCAGCAGCTGGTCCCCAGCATCTGGCGGCTGCTGCTGACCGTCGTGCTGTTCGGAGCTGGCGTGGCCTTGGGCCCGTGGCTCGCCGGCGCCGGGGGAGTGGCCATCGCCGCGATGATGGTGCTGATGCTGCTGCACCAGCTGCCGCAGCGTCCCGGCCGCAGCCGCTTCCTACGCCGCCTGCTCGTGTGTCTTGAAGCGCTGGTCATGGGGGTGTTGGCCTCGCTGTTCCTGCACCAGTACCTGCCTGATGCGTCCGGAGCGCTGCTGGCGCTGTACGGGTCCTGCACCCTGTGGATCTGCCTGAACGCCTGGTGCATGCGCTGGTCGAGATGGTGGAGCCCTGTCGAGACGGTCACCCGTTGGCATCACGTCGCGTTCGGGTGCGTACTGGCGGCTCTCGTGGTCCTGGCTCTGGTGCCGTGGGCCTTGGCGGGACGAGGCTCGGACGACGGACGCACGGTGCCCTGGCTCCTGGTCGTCGCGGTCGGCATCTACGCCATCGTGGGGATCGTCGGGTGGCGCAGACGGATGGTCACCACCGTGAACGGCGCGAGAGCGGCGAGCTGGCTCGAGCGCTCGGTCGTGTGGGCCGTGCTCGCGCAGGCGGCCGTCGTGTTCGGCGAGATGTTGCGCGTGCTGAGCGGCGAGGGCCGGACCCTGCTGTTCTTCAGCGGCCTGCTCGGACTCGTGCCGCTGGCGGTGATCGCGGTGGTGGTGCTCGCAGCGCTTCTGGCCCCGGATCTCCTGACCCGCCACCTGCGAGACGATCCCGTACGCCGGGCGCAGGCCTGGCTCAGCTGGCGGCGTTGGATGGTTCAGCCCCTCGTGTTCCTTGCCGCGCCCGTGACGCTGGTGCTCTGGGCGTGGGTCGCCGGCGCCTTCGACTCGGACTGGATGCGAGCCGCCTTCGCCCTGCCGACGCTCATCACGGTGACAGCGATCGGCCTGCTGGTCATCGACTGGGTACGCCGGGAGCACGAGCTCCTGTACGCGCCGCTGATGATCGTGGTCGTCCTGGCCCTCGGGGGCTTTCTGCTGGGAGCGGCGGAGCCGGGCGTGCTCGACGTTCTGGGCTTCGAGGATCCCGGCCGTCTCGCCGACGACCTCAGGACATGGTGGCCGGCCGTGGCGGTCGGCGGCGCCCTCTTCACCGTCGTCGCGGTCGGCGCGGCTGTCCTCCTCGCTCACCTGGTGTTCGTCGGCGCCTACTTGCTGATCGCGGACCCCAAGGCGTGGGTGAGTCCCCGCTACCGCCCGGGTGGCCCGACTCCGTTCGACTTCATCAGCGAGGCGGACGCGACGTCCATCATCGAGGCCGAGCAGGAGGAGATGGGTGGCGAACCCGCCGTCGTCGAGGGCGTCGATCGGCGCACCAGACGTCGCGCGCAGATCGCTTTCCCCGGCCTGAACCCGCCCTTCGGGCCGATCCAGAGATTCGTCTCCGAGATCTACTCCCTCGACGAGCCGCCGTTCTTCAAGCACTTCCTCGAGTTCGAGACCTCACCCACCGAGGTCGTGGTGAAGATCCACCGCGTACGCGGAGACCAGCCGGTCGAGATCGAAGAGGTGGCGAAGATCAGTCTCACGGAAGCGGCCGTCGTACGTCGCTGATCGCTCCCAACCGGCTGAGGTCGTCCTCAAGCCATCTCGGGGACGTGCAGGTGTGCGTAGGCGAGGTCGAACTCGTGCACGTCGAGGATCTCGCCGCCCGCCTCGCCGGCGGCCCGGCTGCGCATGTCGTCAGCCGCCGAGCGGCTGGCCTCCATCGCGGCGCGGGTCTCCCAGGCGGTGGTCGCGCAGCCCAGGCCGCTCGACCGGTTCACGAGCAGGCTCGCGCTGCAGAAGCCGGGAGTCTGCTCGAGCTCGGGAAGGATCCCGACGCGGAAGATCTCCGTCATCGCGGCGAGGTCACCCTGCAGCCAGCTGGCTCGGCAGCACTCGCCGTGGTGGGTGCGGTGCATGACCTCGATCTCCCACTCGTCGACCTGCATGGTGCCGCCCAGGATGTCTCGGCCGCGGTCGCGGATCGGGCGCAGCTGCTCGTCGCTGGCGAGCATGGTCGCTTCGTTCTCCCAGGAGCTGGTGGCGATGCAGTGTCCGGTCTCGCGGTCGACCAGCATCGAGAGACCGCGACAGCCCTCGACCTGGTCGAGCATGGGCCCGACCTCGGTGTTGACGAACGTGATGCCCGCGTCGATGTTGGCGGGCCTGCCTTGGAATGTGGTGGAACGCGCGTACACGGCCCACTCCTCTCGGGACGGGGCAGCGCCCGGTCCGGCACTGCCGGTTACTCCCTGCCTACGCCCTCCGAGGCGAGGATGCAATAGCCCGTTCGTCGGTCCCCGGCCCCACCTCGGCGAATCCGGGTCAGGTCGTGCCGGACCCCGCGCCGCCCCGTGTCAACGACTGCTGGATCTGCCATGCGGCGAAGGCGGCCAGCAGGCCTCCGGCGATGCCGACCCACCCGGCGGAACCCACCTCGCCTTCCTCGCCGATCGCCTGCCAGGACGCGATGACGACCCCGACGTAGTGGACTGCGGTGAGGGCGCCGGTAGAGATCAGGACGGCGGTGGCGAACCGACGACGGGAGGAGAGAGACAGGATGCCGAGGGCCAGGCAACCGACCACTGCCGCTGGCTCGAAGACGTACTCGGCGCTTGCGCCTTCCTCGACCTCGGTCCAGTACGAGCTGAAGCCGTCGTACGGGATGAACAGCGCGAGGATGGCCAGTCCGGCGCCCGCCAAGGCCACTACCAGCCAGACGGGCTCGACGAGACCGAGGTCGCGATCCCGCGACGACACGCTCAGGCACGCCCGGCCTGCCACGACAGCCCCCGCTGCGCCGCACACGACAAGGAGACTCAGTACGACACCGACGGCGCCGATGTCCTCGAGGGAGAACTTCACCAGTCCGATCCCGGCGGCGCCCAGGAGGATCCCGACCACGATGAACAGTCCCGCTGCGTTGGCGGTGGCCAGCTGCTGACGGCGGAGCTGACTCGCAGCGACGAGGAGAGCAAGGGCGGCAATCGCCACCTCGAACGGCGTGACGACCGCGAACGAGTTCCAAGACGTCGGGGCCTCGGCCAGCAACGGCAACGGAATCGCGGCCAGCAGCCCCACGGCAGCGAGTGACGCGACGGCGGGAACCCACGCGGCGGGCTGGGGCTCGGTAGCCGCCACCGGCCGCGGGCGGGGCTCGGGCTCGGGTTCGCGCGCGACAGCGGCTTCGGCCGCCGGTGCGGGTGTGTCGGGTGGCGGCGGCGCGACCGTCGGCTGCTCCGGGGTGGCCGGTGGCGGTGGCGGTGGCGGTGGCGGTGGCGGCGGGGGCTCGGCGGGTCGGCGAGCTCGTTCGGCCGACCCTCGTACGAGACGCTCTGTGTCGTGCTCAGCCATGTCGTCCAGCGCCATGCGGGCCGCGGCGGCGCGAGCCGAGTCCGCCTCGTCCAGCAACGCGGCCAGCTCCTCCACCGCACCGAGACGTACGTTGGTGAAGGGACTCGAGATGGCACCACGCAGGTCGGCCAACAGGTCCACCGGTTCAGGTGGGCGGTTGCTGCGGGCGATGTAGAAGTCCCCTTGGACGTCGAAGACCCACTTGCCCGGAGTCTGCGACGGCGTGACGGTCCGCACCCGGTCGAAGGCGAAGTCGTACAGCTCGTCGACTGACACAAGGCCGTCACGATCCAGGTCCGCCTCGCCAGTGGCCAGACCCTCGACCAGAGCCGAGGTGAACACCGACGGCTTGCCCTGGCCGGCAAGCTGGTCCCCCTCGAATGAGTACTCCATCGCGCTCGACGCCGTCAGCACGATCCGCCCGCGGCCATCGAAACGCTCCATGATGTCCATGCGCTCATCGCCGCGATTCATCTTCCCGCGCGCGAACGCGCCGCTGTAGCAGCAGTCCAGGAACAGCACGATGCGCCGGGATCGACTCCTCGTCATCTGCCTGTTCACGTAGTCGGCGGGCAGGGACGTGGCGTCCAGGTGGTCGACCTCGGTGTCCGGCGTAGCGAAGTAGAGCCTCCCGTCCTCGTCCTTCACCCCGTGGCACGAAAGATGCAGCAGGAGGAGATCGTCAGGCCCGCGGTCATCGAAGAAGCTCGAGACCTTGCGTCGGACCACATGCTCCGGCTCGTTGAGTGACACCTCGACATCAAAGCCCCCGATCTCGGCGTTCCGGAGCACGCCTGCCAGTTGCTCGGCGTCGCTGGCGGGCGCGCGAAGCCTGCTCAACCGCTGGTCGTGGTACGTGTCGTTCGCCACCACCAGGGCGCTGCGCCGCCCCGCGGTCATGGCACCGGTGAGGAAGCAGGTGGGTCCGGCTCCCCTGAACGGTGCAGGGCCGCGACGAACTCATCGATGAGTCGATCCTGCTGCTCCAGCGACGCCGAGTCGATCTTGAGTGTCTGGCCGCCGATGGTGAGCTCGACCGCGCGGGCCCCGCGAGTAGACGACACCCACCCCCGGATCACCCCCACGATGGCGGTCACGGCGACCAGCGGCTCTTGGAAGGCCACGAGCAGAACTCCGATCGCCCCGACGTCGATGCCACGGGCGCCGGTAGGCGCCTCGCCCGCGCTCGCGCGCTCGACATCATCGACGCCGAGGTCCAGCAGCTCCCGGCGCAAGACCGAACTGAGCTCATCGAGACGCTCCTCATCAGGATCGTGGATCGTGATGGTCATCTGGCGACTCATCCTCGGCTCCTCGCTTCAAAGGACTCCCCTTACGTCAGTGTCCTCCCAGACAGGGGGCTCGTCACCAGCCGGTGCCGATGACGTTTCCCGAGCGAGCGATGAACCCGCTCGCGCCGGTCTCGTCCCGTTCGCCCTGACCTCGGTAGTGGAACCAGCGGAGGTCCCCGGCCCGGTTGACTGCGAACATGCTGTGCCCGAAGCCACCCTGATTGGTGACCCCGCCGAAGAGGTGCACCACATCACCGAACCCGCGGCCGATCGGGTTGCTGGTGTTCGAGGCCCAGCCCAGTACGCCGGACGGGTCCTCCTCACCGTTGCCGGAGTAGGAGTACCAGCGCAGCAGGTTGTCCTCGGTGACCACGAAGAACACGTTCGCCGAGGCGTACACCAGGCGTACGCCCTGCCAGCCCTGCCCGACGATGTTTCCCGAGTTGGGGTGCCAGCCCATCGTGCCGCCCGGGTCGTGCTCGCCGTTGCCCGTGTACCGGTACCAGCGCAGGAAGCCATCGGTCTCGACGGTGAAGATGTTCATCCCCTGGATGCCGATGCCGAGGCGCGGCGCGACGAACATCTTGGTCACGTTCCCGAACCCGCTGCGGATGGTGTTGCCGGAGTTCGGTACGAACCCCGCGGCGCCGGTGATGTCGGGCTCGCCGTTGCCGTCGTAGCCGAACCAGCGCAGCGTCCCGTCGGTTTGGACGACCAAGATCACCCCGTCCCCGGCGCCGACGACCTGCTTCAGGTGAGCGAACCCGCGGCCGATCAGGTTCCCGGTGTTGGGGGACCACGACTGGAGGGCCAGCGGGTCACCGGCCTGCTCGCCCTGGCCGTTGTAGCGGTTCCACTCCAGGTTGCCTTCGGTCGTCACCCCGAAGAAGACCCCTTGCCGGGTGAGACCACCGACGCCGTCGGAGCCGTTGCCTCCGTGGAACAGCCGCAGGTGCCGCACCGAGCTGTCGTGGGTCAGCGCCTCACCCCAGGAGACGCGCACCCGGCCGTCCGGGGCCGCGGCGAACTTGAGGGTCACGTTTGTCGTCGTCCCGTCGGACCAGGCAAGTGGGGGCGTCTCCTGGCCCACCTGCCAGACTCCCTGGACGCCGGCCAGCAGGTCCGGCGGGCGCAGGTTCTGGACGATGGGTCCGTTCGGGGTCGACTTCTGCACTCGCCAGACGCAGACACCGTCACCGGGGAAGTCGGCGTCGTAGCGCCGGGCCGGCCCGGCGGACCTGCGGCGCTCGACCAGGAAGTACTCGCTGTCCCGCCGGCTCTCGTCCCAGAGGATGAAGGCCCCGTCGGCGGTGTCGTCGCGTACGTCCTCGGACCGTTGGCTCTTGAGCGCGAACCGGCGTGGTTCCGCCCAGCCGAGCTGCATCTTGTGCCACATGTCGAGGTGCACGATGACCTGATCGTCGCTGGTGAAGGAGAACGAGCTCATCAGCGTCATCAGCACGTTGCCGTTGTTGGGCTGCTGGCCCATGTTGTACATGTCGATCGTGCGCAGCAGGTGGGAAGTCTCGTGGGCCAGCTGATAGAAGGGTGTCAGGGGGCCGCCTCCCGCCAATCGGATCCGAACCTGGATGCCGTCAGGGAGGAAGGGGGTGGTGCTGCCGGTCAGGGTGAAGACCTCGTTGAAGGCGATGCCCGGCAAGGCGCCGGCGAAGTTCTCCACCATCACGATGCTGAGCTCGCTCTCCTCGAGCATGGCGTCAGCGTCGACGTTGTGCTGCGCGAGCATGTTGGGCGGAAACTTCTCCAGCACCTGCCTGCAGCGTTTGGACGGCACCCCGTCCGGAATCGTTGATCCCATCGTGACCTCGAACAGGCCCACCCGGGTGTAATTGAATCGGCCCAGGCTGTTCTCCCGAAAGTAGTCGGAGAGGCTGGCCGGGTTGACCGGGTTGGCCGTCGAGAACGGCGGCGCCGGGTTGCCGAACGCCAACTGCTCGTAGTAGCCCAGCCCGTGGAAAGTCGCGATCTTGCTCGGATTGCTGTCCCAGTCGACAAGCAGGGCCATCAGTGGACGAGTGCCCAAGGCTTTCGTCCCGTCGCCCAGAGTCATGGAGCCGTGGCCGAAGTCGGCCAAAGACGCAGGAAAGAAAGCCATAACCCATCGAACTGCCGCTGATGTGCGGAGTCATGCCCCATCTGGGCGAAGTGGACGTGCCCCTGCTCAGCGGTCAGGCGCCGGCGACGTAGGCAGTGAGGAAGTGGACTCCGTGGGGTCGAGGTTCCTGCGGGCGCGGTCGTAGTGCTTGTTCGTTCTGGGGTCCGCCTGCCCGGCCAGGATCTGGGGTTCACGGAGCGGAACACCTGCGTCGAGGGTGTTGGTGATCGCTGCGCGCAGTAACGAGTACGGGCTGTTGATGTGCCGCGGTAACCCGGCTCACCCGCGCCGACACGCGGCGGAAAGACGCTCGCTTCGCGGCAGGAGCGGGCACTAGCTCCCTGACCAAGTGGAGAGTCCGCCGCCTGGCATTGACACCAGGAGATGCCCGGACGGGAACGCGAATTGCCAGGGCTCGTAGCGATCGTCTGCCGGGACCCGCAGGACTATTCCAGGACTGAACACAATGCGCAGATGTCCAGTCTTGAATGCGACGGCTGACAGAACCGTGTGACCAACCAATCCACTGAACGAGTCGGCCGTCGCAGACGGATTAGCCCATAGATCGAGCCGTTCTGCGGAGCGAGCCGTCGGCCCGAGTGTCGCTGCGCCTTCGATCGTGAGCTCGGCCCGTCCCACAAACGCGACGAAGAGCCGGAACTCTTCACTGAGGGCGGACTCGACCGCCGCATCACGAAGCCCGAGGAGCCAGCGGTCCTCAAGCTCGGTTGCAATCGCCACAGGCGCAGTCTCCCACCGCTGGGGCAGCAGGCGGGCGCGCGGCAGGCGAATGTCAGAGCACTCCAATGCGACGATCTGTTCATGGATCCGTCGCTGCCAAAGATCGCCATCGAGCTCTGGCGGGCAAATGCCGTCGTGCTCCTCGACTGGCTCATGTCAGTTTGACCTCGACGCAGTTCCGATCGGGCACCCTGCGGTGAAGCAGGCCCTCACACCTCTGTGTGAACCCTGCACGCGGCGGAGTGACGCGCCGGAGGCCGCCGGGGTTTATTGGCCGTACGAGTAGCGCAGATCGGCGAACAGCAGCTGGTTCATTCTCTTGCGGATGTGCCCGGTCTTGCTGTCGTCGGGCGGGTCGCCGGCACTGAGGAGGATGAATGTCAGCGCCGACTCGCCGTGATGATCTGCGAGCTCGAACACGACGTGGTCGTCGGGTCGACTCGGCCAGAGTGAGGACCAGATGAGGTGCTTCGGTGGATCCGTGTCGAAGACTTCGGGCTCGACCTCATCGGGCAGGAGCGCGAGCCAGGAGCGGGTGCCTTCGCGCTTGGGGTGGGCCAAGTCGGCCCAGACGACCCTCGGTGGAGCGGGGAGTCGTCGTGTCCTTCTGCCGTACTCGATCACCCTGCAAAGGTAGGAGGTCGCGACCGTTTGGCCCACGTGTTTCTCTCGCCGAGAGCGGCCTGACCCGTTCGCGGCGGTGTGACGCGTTCGTTTCGCGGTATGGAAGCTCGGATCCGCGTGTCTGGCGGGCCTCGGAGACAGGCATGATGCGGGGCATGTCTTCATCAGTTGCCCAAGTGATGGCGGAAGTCCGTGCCACAGACTGGTCAAGGTTCAGCATTCCCGCCGAGAACCATCTCTGGGACTATGAGGCGTCGCGTGTTGTTCCAGCCTTCGAGCAACTTCTTGAGGTGTTCGACGAGGAAACACGCCAACGTGCTGTCTGGGCGCTGCTTGGAGCCCTCGGGCACAACCACAGCGGCACGCCTTCCTTGGCCATGGTGAGGGGCGGCGAACTTCTCGTCGAAATGTTTCCGTACCTCGACGCCTGGGCCTTGGATGGGGTGATCGAGGTCCTGACAGACTGCTATCTATTCGTTGCGGGCGTTTCGGACTACCGGACCGCCGACGGCGCCGTGCACGACCTGACTGTGCTGCAACCGGTGATCGCATCACTCCGGCCAAAGTTGAGCGCACTCGCCACCTCAGGACCGGTGGAAGTCCGCTCCAGCGCTGCTGAACTCGCTCGGACCATCGATGAGGTTCCGTGGGTGACTGAGTCGCGCGGCTCTGGGCAAGCGCGGTCCGTGCTCGGTGCTTCTCCCGGGTGGGGAGAGGATGCAAGGTGAGGGTGGACATGACGGCGAGAGATGCGGCAGTCGATGCACTGATTGCGATGTCGCTAAGCCCCGACTACCACGACCGCGCGGACGCTGGAGTCGCGCTGGCCTCCCTCGTTGATTCGCCCCAGGCACCTGAGCGCTTGCGCCAGTTGGTGCTCGACCCCGACGATACGGTTGTCACTCGAAAGACGGTGGAGGCTCTCACGCACCGCGGAGGCTCGGCGGCTCTCACCGTCATCGCCGCTGCACTGGCTTCGGCTGACATCGACCGTCAGGAGTGGATCGCCACGGGCGTCCGCGATGCTCTCGGGTGGGCTGACTGGGAATGGGGCGAGAGGATCGCTGCTTGCGAAAGGTTGCCTGACCCAAGTGAGTCGTCACGACTCCGCGGGTTCCTGCTCGACCTGCGGCCCCAGGGGTAACGCGGCCTGGGGACTTGAACTGTCATCTGCAGATGCTCCGTGCGCCCGGCAAGCGGCGGAATGACGCAGGCGGGAGGGCGGCCTCCCCGCGTGATGCAAAGCGCATGGGCGAGTCTCCGGTGAGTCCAGCCGCGAAGGACTCACGACTGTCGGTTGGACTCCGTAGGCTCTGCCCTGTGGCGAACTTAAACAACCCGGCGGGTCGGCTGGTCTACTGGTTGGAGAAGGGCCAGCAGCGGGAGATGAACCAGTCCGCGATGGGCGAATGGTGCAAGGTCTGGGGGCTCGACGCCGGCCGCGCGGTCGACCGTGTGGAGTGTATGCGTCGCGGCGCGATGCTGATGCAGTTGGCGCAGGACGTTCGCCATGAAGCCGAGCAGTTACCAGACGCGTACCACCCCGAGGTCATGCTCACGCACTTTGGCGAGATTGAGACTGCGCTCGATCAGTTCACCGTCCTGCCATCCAACGCGATGCAGGCCATGTTTGGCCAGATCCAGGGGACTGGCTGGCAGTGCCTTCGCATGCTTGACGCGATGCTGTCAACGCATCGGTTCGAGAGGATCGTGGCCGAACCTGAGGTGAAGGACCACATTGACCAGGTGCGCGAACTCATCGCGGAAATCCTCGGAGATGAGGACTTGGACCGAGTTCTCAAGCGGTACATCGTCGCGCGGCTGCGAGATGTGGAAAGGGCGCTCATCGACGCGCTCATCACCGGCAGCGGCGGACTGGAACTCGCGGCCAATAGCCTGTTTGGCGCGGCACAGCGCGAGCATGACCTGTGGGACCGAATTGCGGGGACCAAATGGGCACCACGGATCGGGGCGGCGTGGATGGCCATCGTGACGACGTTGGGTGCTGTGGGCGCCGTGCCTGCGCTATTGCCTGGGGATGACGCCAAGCCGATCGAGGTTAACAACACAGTAGTTGTCGACGATTCCGAGTCCGGCATCGCCGATCCATAGGACGTTGTGGGCTCGGAACTCGTGCACAATAAGACGGGTCCGCAAGGCCTAGTCAGTCTCCGGGGCTTGTGCCGCGGCACTCAAGCGGCGGAATGAAGTTTCCTTCGCGGCCGCTGAGTGCAAGGTCATCGACCCGTCAGTTGGTGGCGGGCTTGTGGCCGCAGCGTCGCCCTGGCGCCGTCGCCTCATTGCCCAGCGGAAGATTGGACGTCGTATGCACGTTGTGATGGAGGGCGCGAACCCCACGCTCATTCAGTTCGGCCCGCCGACTCCAACATCGCCACTCCAAGTGACTTTGGTTCGGCATGGGCCGGCTGACGTCCACTGGTTCGGGTCCGGTGAGGCAACCGTCGCGGCCGGCCGGGCAGCACTCGCCATCTCCCTTGATTACAGCATTATCAACTCGGACGACTGCCTTGAAGTGCGAGCACAGGACGAAAGCGGATCTGCGATCGAGCTAGACGAGGTGTTCTTTACACACGGTTCTGAGGGTTGGCAATGCACTCCTGACCGCCCTGGGGAGCTTCGGGTAGCGCGTGAAGCCTATTTCGCGCAGCCCCTGACTGCTCCCGATGCGACGACCGCAGTCCGATCCTTTCGCGCGGTTGCGTTGGTCGAGGGACTCTTGCTCACTCAGAGCACCAGGGTTCCTGGCATCGAGGTCTACGCACTACAGCAGGCGCTTGGCAGCGAACAGGAGACGGTCAGCTACCTCAGCAACGTGACCAGCGAGCTCTTCGGTCGCACGTTTTCGGCTCAGGCGCCCTCTGACAGAGGTCTGCCCTGCGTTGCCCTAAAGTTCAGCGATGTACGGGCGGACACGGCTGAGATGGTGGTGCCGTTTGCCCGCGACTTGGCGTCTCGGATGACTGACCTTCTGGGGTTCAACCGGAGTGCAAGGCCTCAGGTGATCGCGCTAGTGGTTCTTGATCCCGAAGACCCGGCCTCGATCCGTGGCTGGGTTGACCCGCCGAGGTCTCAATACACAGGAAACCTCGCCGGCGGGTTCATCGCGGGCGAGAGCACGCAAGACTTGCTGCAGCAGTGGAGCCACATGCAGGCCGATCCACGCGTTTCGCTTTGGTTATCTCAGATGAACGACGCTCGCGCTGAGCGCCGCTGGGAGTACCGTGTGCTCCGCTACTTCAATCTTCTGGAAGGAATGTCCAAGGGCTCGCTCGGGGTGAAGGTCGCCGTGCTGGACGCCCAGGGGCAGCAACTCTTACAGTCCAACGGCAAGCCATACACGACTAAGGAAGCTCGCGGAGCCGTCTACATGGTTATCGCTGGCCTGTGTCGTTTCCGGGGCGACATCGACGAGGATGGATTCTGCTCCCATGCCCCTCTTTGGGAGCTCTGCCAGCACTGGACAACAGTGAGGAACCAAGTTGCTCACGCGGGTGCTTGGGACTCGGACTTCCAAGTCAGCGGGACAGGGAATGTTGACGCCTTCTTGAAGGTAGCGCCTAGGGAGCGGCGCGCTGATCTCGAATCAGCCCTCGCAGAGTGTGTCCGCATGGTCATAGATGGCGTGATCTTCCGTGGCTACCTTCCCCTTTAAGGTTTCTAGCCCGGCGCGTGTTCCCGCCGCAACCACGGGGTCACCCGCAGGAAGAACCCTTCACGGTTCCGGCCCCATCTCCAGTTGGTGTGTCGACTCGCCGGCTGCCGTGGAGTGGATCAAGGGAGCCATCTGGGATCAGATCCGGAAACGCTAGCGACGGTGTCGTTTGGCCGCAACCCGCAACCCGCAACCCGCAGCCCGCAGCCTTGCCGTCGACGCGATGGCAAAGACTCATTTCGCACCAGTGCATCTCGCCAGGGCAGGATGCACCGGCGTCATAGTGGGCGAAGTGACGCACGCGGAGGTCGCCCGCGCGTTGACCGTGACACCTAATCTGACTGTGTGAGGAGAACAGGCGGCCGGCCGGCGCGGGTCGAGGACGTGCACGAACTTGCCCTTGGCATGCCCCACGTCCGCGTCTACGCGGGCACTCAGAACAAGCCCATCTATCAAGTGGGCGGAAAGTCGTTCGTCTTCTTCCGGAATCCGCGTCCTGACGCTTTCGACCCGGACACAGGCCAGCGCTACGAGGACGTCATCGTCTTCTGGGTGCCTAACGAGGGTGACAAGCTTGCCATGGTGCAGGATGAGGCCTCGCCGTTCTTCACTACTCCGCATTTCGACGGCCACCCGTCGGTCCTAGTCCGAGCGGGCCGGCTTGGGGAGATCAGCTTTGACGAGCTCGCCGAGGTCGTGCAGGAGGCTTGGCTCTCGCGCGCATCAGCTCACCGAAGAGCGACCTGGCTCGAGGAGCACCTACCGGACTAACGCGGCCATCGGGTGGCCGTGGTGAACCCAACTTGGGGGATCGGGCACCCGGCTGTCCGGATCTCGACACGATAAACGCGACGATGGGCTCCACCGCGGCGGAGCGAAGATTCGGCGCCGCGAACGAGCTGCTCGGGGCACACATCCTGCTCCGACCACGCGCGGCGGTTTCGATAGGAGTGAGCCGATGAATCTCCCTGAAGTACTGCTGACGTCGTTGCTGGGGCTTCTAGCGGGGTTGATCACCGCTTGGCTAGGAGCTCGGTGGTCGTACGGCCGGAAGTTGCAAGAGCTCAAGTTCCAAGCGGCGCACGAAGCCAGGCGCGGGACGTATGAGTCCACCCTGCAGTGGGTTCGAGCTGCGTCCCTGGCTTCCCGACTGCAGGCGGAGCAAAGCCGGCACGGGGGCGCCGAGGAGATCGACTACGACCACTGGCCGCAGCCCAGGCCTGAGCAATGGGAGCTGTACGTATCCGATCGCGTCAAGCACCTTCATCACAGGTTCCTTTCGGCGGCCGCACGCGTGCATACGACCGCGGGACGTCTTGGCGCGAACCGTGAACTCCATGAGCGCTTCTCGGGTGTCGATTCCCCTGACCTGACGCCACTCGCGAAGCTGGCCACCGGACGAGACTCGCTGGACGCCGAACTGACCAGGTGGTTGGTAGAGCTCGTCGATGCGCAGTCGGCTCTGCTAGAGGCGATGAGGTCAGAAGTGATCGGCGACAACTAGGCTCGATCGTCGTTCGTCTCAGTGACTCAGCCGTCGAAGGCCTCGACCAACTCAGCTGGGGCGGAGGCGAGCCAGGCGTCGACCAGCAGGTCGCGGAGGTCTCCTGGCGCGATGACGTTGAGCTCGATGAGCACGGCGGGGTAGTTGTTGAAGTGCTCGATGGTGAAGACGCCGTCGATGCCGGCGGCGAGGACGCCTTCCTTCTCGTGCAGGTCGGCGGTGTTGACTGCGAGGATCGGTGGGTCCGGGGGAGTCTGGTCGCCGAAGCGTTTGATGTCGGCCTTGCTGAACGGGCGCAGCCAGGCGATGCTCTTGCCGCGTACGGACCAGGTCGGGTGTCCGTAGCGCTCGCCCTCGGCGGCCTCGGGCAGTTCGCCGATGACCCGGGCGAGGTCTTCGAGGGTTGCCATCTTCGGAGCGTAGCTCTTGGCTCTGCTGGTTTGAACCGGATCGACAGGGTGAGTGAGTAAGGTCCCTGACGTGACGTCGATGATCGACTCGATCGCATCCCGGCTGCTGCGGACGCGCGCCGTCGTACGTGCTCCGATCTGGCTCTATCGACACAACGCCGGGTGGCTCTTCGGCTCCCGGATGCTGATGCTCGAGCATGTTGGCCGCCGATCAGGGGCGCCGCGGTACGTGTGCCTCGAGGTCGTCGAGCGGCCGAGCGCGGACGAGATCGTGGTGGTGAGCGGATTCGGCACCGGCGCGCAGTGGTACCAGAACCTTCGTGCCGAGCCTGTCTGCCGCGTCAGCATCGGGTCGCGAAACAGCGTCGCGACGCAGGCGAGGTTCCTCACGGAGGAGGAGTCCGCGGGCGCGCTGGGTCGCTATCAGCAGGCACACCCGAAGGCCTGGCAGCGCCTACGCGGCGCAATCGAGACGGCGGTCGGCCACGAGGTCGAGGGACTGCCGATGGTCAACCTGAAGCTCGAAGGAGACTGAGATGCGTCGCAGGTGGCTGTGGCTGCTGAAGAACACGCTCAACCGGGTGACGACCCGGGTGGCCCGCTCGGGCCACGGCCCGTTCTCGCTCGTACGTCACGTTGGGCGGAAGTCGGGGAAGACGTACGAGACGCCGATCATGGTCGCGCGGGTGCCGGAAGGGTTCATCGCGGAGCTGACCTACGGCGAGGACGTCAACTGGTACCGCAACATCGTCGCCGCCGGCGGCTGCGAGCTGTTCGTCGACGGCCAGTGGCATCAGGTCTCCGCGATCGAGCCCTATCCGTCCGAGGCCGGCCGGGACGCCTTCGGCTATCCGGCCAAGCTAGTTCTGCAGGTGCTGCAGCGGCACGAGTTCAGGCTGCTGCGTACGGCCTGATCAGCCTGCTTCCGCGCGTTGCCGCCGGTGGCGTGTGCTGGTCGAGCGTGATCGGCCGAAACCAGTTGAAACTCAGTCGTGGCGAGGTCGGCGTGCCCCCTACAGTTCTCCTGCGCGTCGGACGGGAGAGGAGTGGGCATTGAAGCTAGCGGGCCAGACCTGGCACACGACACTGAGTCATGTGTCTCTCGGCGCAGAGACCTATCGCGTGGTGCAGCCCGCGAAGACCCTGGCGCACGCGTCCTTGCACGATGGATACCACGGCTGGCATCTGTCAGCAGACAGGCGCGCATCGCTCGATCTGGCGGCCGCCTGGTGGCTCGCCGCCCGGTCTCGGCACTCGCTGATCTATCTGCCGCTCCGATCGAGCCCGGCGCTTTGCGGGCAGGAGTACAACGGGGGTCGCCTCGACCTCGTGCTGCTACACCACAGCTTGGCCTTTCCGGTTTCGCGCTGGAAGCGGGTGCGTGGCGGCTTGGGCAAGGGCCGACCCCACAAGATCACGCTCCCGGAAGGCGGGTTCCCGAGATTCTCGGTTGAGGAACACCGCCAGGAGTTCCACCGCGAGTTCCGGGACCGACTCGATTGGCGCGTGGCAGCGGACACGCTGTTCGTTGTCGGCAGCCAGCGGGCCTTCGAGCTTCGGGCAAACGAGATTCGGCGGTTCGCCGAGGAGTGCCCGGCCCACCTCCACGAGAACCCCCAGACTCATTGCTGCGCCGAGATCGACATCGGCGACCGCTGGCGCTATCGCGCCAAGCGCAACGCACAATCAGAGCTACACATCCAGGCGTGCAACGAGCACTGGTGACTTCGCGGGCGGCGGATCTACGCCCCCGGCGCGCTGAGGGCGCGTAGGTGGTTGCGGAAGTCGGCGCCGTCGGCGGGGGAGCGGTACTCGAGCTCGTGGGCAACCTCGCCGGCGACGAGCAACAGGCTGGGTTGTGATCGCCGTTCGTGGTTCAGTGCGGCCTCAGCGAGTTCGAGTGCGGTGACCGGGCTGCCATCGCGAGCAGCCAGCACCGCCTTGGTCAGCTGCGCCTCGGCGAGTCGCATCGGGCTGATGACGGTGCCGTCCGGGCGGGTGCTGGTGGCGATGACCGTGTCGGCCATGGCATCGGCCATGCGTTCGCGGCCGTGCAGGGTGCGGTAGGCGTCCATCGCGTAGAAGGAGGCCTTGGTCGGGTCGACGTTGAAGTGATTGCGTACGTTCGACGGCAGGTCGTTGCTGTCGAGGACCTCGCGCACGCGGTCGAGGGCGACCTCGGTCTTGTGGCTGTCCTTCATCCGGGCGTACGCCTTGGCCTTCTGCGCATGAAGCTGCGCGGCGACCGATGCATTGGGGGCGCAGCGAATGCCGGCGTCGGCGGCGGCGATCACGTTGGGCATGTCGCCCTGGGTGAGTGCCATCCAGGCGCGGATCTCCCACGTCCACGCGGCCATCACGTTGTCGCCCAAGTCGGCGGCGAAACCTTCGGCGGCGACCCGGGCCTGGTGGGTGGCCTGCTCGTCGCCCTGGTCCCACATCAGGCACGCCCGGAGCAGCGACAACCAGCCGGTGAGGTGGATGACGCGTTCGTGGCCGGCGAGGGAGACCCGCCCTTCATGTACGAGAGAGGCGAGCTCCTTGAGCCAGTCGTCGACCTCGACGGTCAGCGACCGGGCGTCTTGAGCCGAGTAGGCGGTGCACAGGCGTTCGACCTCGGCCTCGGACTGCGCTAGATGAGCCTCGCCCACCTTCGGCATGCGCAGCGCGGCCACCAGGTCGGTGAACTCGGTTGGGCTCAACCGGTCCGGGACGTTCTGGTTCGCGAGCGGGCGCTGCGCGAAGAAGTCGGCGACCGGCAGGTCGAACATCGCTGCGATGGCCTGCTTAGTCTCGGGCGAGGGGTTGGCGATCTCCCCACGCCGGTAGCGCTTGAACGTCGCGATGACCGAGTCCAGCTGAGTCTCTTCGTGGAACGGCGACAGTGCGATGTAGTGCATCGCCGTCTCCCGGTTGCTCCAGCCCTTGGCGGCCTGAAGACGTACCAGCCTCTCGTGCCACTGCTCAGCCATCCGGCCTCCCGATGCGTTCGGTGTCTCGTCGCGCGTGCCGAGGCGACGGGACGACTCGCACGAACCTAACAACGAAGACCGGAGAGTGGGGGAGCGTGGGATGAGTTCAGGCTGCTGCGTACGGCTTGATCATCTGAACTAGGCTTCCGCGGGTGTCGAGCAAGCTGAGCAGTGCCCGCAGCGAGGCGCGTCGGCTCGTGGAACCCCTGGGGCGGCGCTGGTTGCACGTTCAGACGGTGGCTGCGTCGGCTGCTGGTGTCGCCGCCAAGTTGGGGTTGGACTCGGAGACGCTGGTCGCCGCGGCGTGGCTTCATGACGTCGGCTACGCCGACGAGCTGCGCGAGACCGGCTTCCATCCCGTTGATGGCGCCCGCTTCTTGAGGCGCACCGGGTGGAGCGAGGAGGTCGTACGCCTCGTAGCACACCATTCGTGCAGCAGGTTCGAGGCCGGGCTGCGCGGGATGAGCGACGAGCTCGGCGAGTTCCCTCGCCCGTCTCCCGAGCTCGAGGATGCGCTGTGCTTCTGCGACATGACGACGGGGCCCGGAGGTGAGCGAGTGACGGTGGCCGATCGGCTGGCCGAGATCCAGGCGCGCTACGGGGAGCGCGACGTCGTCGGTCGTTTCGTGGAGGCTGCGCGTGACGAGCTCGTTGGAACTGTGCGCCGGGTTGACCGTCTTCTGACAGCGGATTGATCAGGGGTTGGGATCGAGGTGTGGGTAGCTGCGGTTGAGTGCCCAGTCGATCCTGACGCGTTGGCTGCGGTCCATCTGAAGGCTTGGCACCTTGTCCGGTGAGACCCACTCGACATGAGTGCTCTCGGCTGACGGTGTGGGTTCGCCCGCGCGATAGCGTCCGGCGTAGATGATCGTGAACTCCTGACGGACCTCGCCGTCGGAGGTGTACTCGATGCGATGGCGAGGATCGGTCCAGATTCCGACGAGGCCCGTCACCTCGATGCTGACACCGGTCTCCTCGAGGGTCTCGCGAACCGCGCAGGCAGTCAGCGACTCACCCGGATCCATCGCCCCGCCCGGCATCGACCAGTTGCCGTTGTCGTCGCGACGGATCAACAGGATCCGGCCAGGGTCGTCACGTACGAATGCGCCGGCGCTGGGTTTGATGCTGTTGACCTCGGGAGCGGAGGGGTCGTCGTACCAGTCGATTCTTCGGCCCATGCGCAATCACCCTATGGGGGCCGGGGGAGTGGCGGTCTCCCAGACACGGTCGAACGCCTTCTCGTAGTAGCCGAACAACCCGCCGGTCCCGACCCGTTCGTAGTGGAAGACCGGGGAGTCCTTGGCGCCGATTCCATGGGTGTGCGGGTTGACGAGCATGTCGTCGTCGAAGCGGTAGATCGAGGCGTACAACGGCACGTCGTGGACCCGGATCTCGACACCCGGAAGGTCGCGTACGTCCCGGAGATAGTCAAGCGTCGAGGCTGCGCGCGCGGGAAGGGTCGGGAGACCCTCAGCCACACCTCGCCGCCGGACCTCTTCGGAGTCGGAGTTACCGAGCAAGATCCTGACTCTGCCGTCGTCGGCAGCCATCCGTCTGATCTCGCGAGGTAGCCCGAAGGCCTCGACGACGAACCCGCCGGAGTAGACCAGCACCTCGAGCCTGTGGCTGACTCGCGACGAGAGCGAGCGCCACACATCGCCCGGGACGCTGTCCCGCGTGGGCCACACGCTGACCAGCTCCGACGCTGTCACCGCCGGCGTGCCCAGCCCGTCCCGAAGGCTCGGCCACAGGTACGTCTCGTCGTGGCCGAGCGCGGTTGCGACGCGGGCGCGGGTGCCGCGGTGCGGGACGCGGTCCTGGGTGAGCCATCGCTCCACGCTCTTCGGATCGACTCCGACAGTGGCGGCCAATCCAGCGGTGGTCATGTCGTGAGCCGCGAGGGCGGATCGGAGCCTGTGATTCGGCATGTCTGCAACGTACCGGACAAACGTCCCCATATGTCCCTGGCAGGAGGTGCAAACGTCCCGGGCTTCGAGGCGATGGTGGTTCAAGTCCCCGGCGCACTGGGCTGGAACGGCGTCGGAGCGCTGGGGACTTCCAGCTCGACTCTGCTCCCTTGAAAAGGAACCCGATGAGCACGTACGCGACTGCAGGTGCCACCCGCCCGGGCCGGCCTCGGGTGATCCCGCGCGCGGCGAGCGCGGCGGCTCCCCGCGATGAGATCCTCAACGTGGCGGCCGAACTCTTCGTGAACCGTGGGTTCGCGGCGACCTCGACCCGGGACATCGCGGAGAAGGTCGGGATCCGGCAGGCGTCGCTCTACTACCACTTCGCGGGCAAGCCCGGGATCCTCGCCGAGCTTCTCGAGCTCTCGGTGCGGCCGAGCCTCGAGAAGGTGGAGAGGATCGAGGGGGAGTGCCCGGGCGACATTCCGGAGGCGGCGCTCTATTTGCTGGCGCTGATCGATGTGGAGACACTCGCGACGGTGCCGCACAACATCGGCAAGCTCTATCGGATGCCTGATGTCAGGAACAGCGAGGTCTTCGAGGAGTTCGAGCCTGAACTCCGGGAGCTGACCGCTGCGTACGGTCGGCTGGGAGCCGCCGTCGTCAGCGGTCCTGTCGCCGCGACTGTTGGCGTGGACCAACTGGGTGGCCTGCTGGTTCAGGCGGTCGAGGTGGTGATCCGAATCCGGTCCGGCGGGGAGGAGATCACCCGTGCTCATGGACAGGCGATCGCGGCGACCTGTCTGCGGATCTGTGGCGCGCCGGAGGAGAGTATCGCTCGCTCAGCGGTCACGGCTGACGATCTCTTGTTGCGCTTCGCCGAGCAGCGGCAGGCGTAGCGGAAACGGGGAGTTGTTGGCGCCGACTCGCGCGGCGGAATGACGCGCCTCCGTCGAAGCACCGGAAGCCGGAGCATCGGTCATCGTGGTGCTCCGTTCGCGGATTTTGTGGGAGGTTGACTCGAAGGATCACCCGGTGACCGCCGCTGCTTTCGTCAACAACACTCACCGGGGTCGTACCCCACTATCTAGGACTTCACCTTTTGAGGCGTTCGGGGTGGCAGGATCAATCCGTGGGCTCAGATTGGGCGGCGCTATTGGTCCCGGCAGTGATCACCGTGGGCGGTGGACTAGCGGCGTTCTACCGCTGGTCGGCACAGCGTCAGATTGAGCGTTCGCAGGAGCAACAGCGCATCAATTCCCTTTACGTAATGCCCACTCTGTTTGCGGCTGAAGACCTGCAGAGCAGGTTGTACAACCTCTTGGACCAGTCTGGCCTAGTCCCTCTACGTAGGCGGGATCCCGGCGGCCAGTATGCCGTCGAGACCGTCTATCTGCTCGCGCGGTATCTCGCCTGGGAACAGTTGTTTTTGCGATTCACCTACCTAGCGACAGATCCGAAGGTCGCGGGGATCACTGGAAGAATTCGACGGGATCTAGCTTCCGATCGTTTTGGGACAGGTCCGTGGACGGTGTTCCGACCAACGCAGATGTCGCTCGGTCAGGTCGTCACGTACTGGCACGACGGTGCGTTGGCCGACACGATTTCGTTCCTAGAGTTCAAGCGACGGTGGGGAGACGGGCTCGGGTCGGAACTGGGTTTGGATGACGCCGTCGATGCTCTCCGGCTGGTGTCGACGATCGATGAGTTGCCGCCGCTGACGGTTGAGAGACTCGCGCGGTTGCAATCGAATCTCGTCGAACTCCTAAACGAACTAGAGATTCAAATGTCGGTGAAGGACGCCGTGCGATTCACCGTCGGCCAGGGCGCAGCGCGTCGGGTCTCCGCACGATCACCAGGCTAGAGAGGGCACTCGACCAAGCACCGTGCTCACCCCGATGCGCGTGCAGAGCCATCGCCGCCGCATCGGCTGGTCGGTGGCGCCTACGCGGCGGTATGACGCGGGACCCTTTCTGTCAGCCGGGGTTGCATGCCAGACCAAAGTTCGATGCGTGATGGCAAGATGACTACATGGCATCGGACTCCCGGATGGTGGCATTGGGTTTCGGAAAGTTCGCGCGCGCCGACCGTATCTTCGCCCTGGAGCGCATCACTGGGGAGGAGCGCGGAGATGGCCGCCGCACTCGCGTCTGGATCGACGGGGTCACCGATCCCTTGATCGCGTCCAGGACCGAGGTCACAATCCTTCGTGATATGGGCCAGGAGTCCGCGGTCACCGCACCCGAGCTCGACGAGGCAATGAACCTTGCCGCGCGTCTGGCGGCCGCGGCTGAGGAGGGTCGGGTGGATCTGAGCGATCTGGGTCGTCGTGCGCGACGCCTCCTCGCCACGACGACGCCATAGGAAAGGGAGACCTCGACAGCCCCTTCGGTGAGTGACCCACCGCGGCGATGTAGCGCGCTCGCGGCGGTGTGACGCAGCCCGTTGCCGGCTACCGCAGTCTGGCCCTTCAGCGCGGACGTGACGACGAACAGCGTCAGCGTTCATCGACCCCGGAGCCTCTTTCCGCAACCTGGAGGCGTTGGTTCGTCGCCATGGTCAGTCGCTGTGAGCGGGGAGCCGGGAGGGTGCGCAGTCTGGGGCCAACGGTCACTCAAATGACCTGCCAGCGACACATGGGCTCGCCGGTAGGGCCGCCGCACGATCGTGGTGGCGTAGCGCTCTTGACTTTCGCGAAACGCGTGCGAAACTTACGCCCCCTTTGCCCACCTGTCAACCTATAGAAAAGGCGGCTCGAGTTGCCCTGGCTGGTCCTTGCTGTATCAGGAGTACTCGAGGCCGTCTGGGCGCTTGCCCTGGCGCGCACCGATGGATTCCAGCGGCCTGTCCCCGTGGCCGTCTTCGTAGTGGCGCTGGCGGCCAGCATGGGTGGCCTGGCGTACGCCATGCAATCCGTGCCGGTAGGAACGGCTTACGCGGTCTGGGTGGGGATCGGGGTGGCCTTGACCGTTGCCTACTCGATGGTGTGGTCCACCGACTCGATAAGCGTGGTCCGGGTCCTGCTCGTGGTCGGGCTCGTCGGCTGCGTCATCGGTTTGAAGCTCACCCACTGACTTGTCCTCACCGCTGGCGTCGGGAGCCTGACTCTCCCGAAGCTGGCGAAGTCTACATCCCACGCATATGCCCACCACTGGAAGAAATAGGCGATCGTACGTTGACACACATCTCGCCGCGACCGGGCCCCGGCCGTCCACGCCGGTTGCCAGGACCGCGTGCGGCGAACCCACAGGAGCAGCTCCTCGACTCAGCCGCAGAGACGTTCGTCGGACAGGGCTACGCAGGAACGACCACCCGCGAGGTCGCGGAGCTTGCCGGGATGCGTCAGGCCTCTCTCTACTACCACTTCGACGGCAAGGAGGACCTTCTTGCTGAACTGCTGCGCCGCTCCTTCCGGCACCGCGTCGAACGAGCTCGCGTGATCGCGGCGGCTCTCGACGGGGTCGCACCTGCCATGGCTCTGTATCAACTGGCGGCCAGCGACGTGAGCGCTCTTGCCGCGATGCCGCACAACATCGGTGTCCTCTACCGGTTGCCCGACGTCATCGCCTCACCCGTCTACGGTCAGTTTGCAGGGCTTCGTGGCGAGCTCACCGCGATCTATGGGCATGCCGGCATGCGTGCGGCACCGCCGGAACTTGCACATTGCCTGGACGAGTATGGGCTCGGTGAACTGTTGGTACAGCTCGCGGATGCGGTCACCAGCATGCGAGCTGTGGGTGAGATCGATCCCTACACGACCAAGACGATCGCTGCCGCATGCCTTCGTCAGTGTGGAGTGTCAGAGAAGACGATTCATCATGTACTGACCCATGCCGATGATGGTGTGCGATGACCGGATGAGTCCGACCGTGCCCTGAAGGCGGCAGTCGGGCGGTGCGGCCTCCGAGACGCAGATGATCTAGGTAACTGGGTGTATCTATCAGTCGCGCAAGAATCTGGGGTGAGGCGTCCTGGTCTCCATGGTCGGGTGCCGGATCACGGATCGTTTGGGTGGCCCGAACCTCCGCCCGAGCAGCGACAGCGCGGGCCGCGGTGAGGTTCGCGCGCCCGCACCGGGCACGCTGACTGGTTGCGACGAACAATTTGGTGAAGCCTCTGCGCCGAAGTTCCCGAACAAGGCATGATTTGCGTCGTGTCAGCTGATCACGACGAAGACGTCGAAGCCGCACGTTTGAATCTGGCTCAGATCGCCGCTGCGCCAGACGTCTGGCGTGCTCGAGCAATCTCGGCGGGCGGCTTTCTCGGTGCCGCCGCCGCCGTGACACTTTGGAGTCTGGCGCAGCAGGGTTCTCGGGTAGTCGGTGCAGTTCCCTGGATCGTGGCTGGGGCTGCGCTTTGCTATCTTCTCGCGGTGATTTTCTTCCTGATCGCCAGCATCCTGCCGACCCCTGAGTTCGATGGCGCTGACATCGTAGGAGCTGCGAACCAACTCCACGCGTCGGCGACTCAGGAGTCCGGTCGGATTAAAGCGATGGTGTTCATCGGAGCGGGTGTTGGATGTATGGCAATTGTTCTGACTTCTGTCAGCATATTCCTCATTCTTATGATTCCAGTGACGGAGCGGGCGTACGTCACTTTCAGCGACGCAGCGAAGAGGGATGCTGCTGAACTCCTTTGCCCCGACCTCCCTAGTACCTTTCTGGCCGAGGTTACCGACGAGGGACTGGGGATGGTGCGCATAACCGTCGTAGGGAAAACTTGCCCGGACGGACGCACTGAACTAGTTGTTCCGAGAACTTCTATTGTTCGGGCCGTTTCTGGATAGATGAGTATTCTGATTGCAGAGTTCTCGGCATGGAATGACCTAGAACTAACGCAGGCCTTCAGCGCCGCAATTAAAGACGTTTCCTCACAAGGCGAGATTACGGTCGTCGACCGGAGGCATCTAGAATCGGGCTCGCAAGTGCGGGTCGAGTTGGCGATTCGTGCGGCTGACCGGGCCGTCGTTGACAATCAGATGTGCTTGGCTTGGTTAGGTGAACTTGTCACGCGACAGGCAGATGATATTCGGCTTTCAATTGGGGTCGCACTCACCAATGGTGCAGCGGATTCTGATGCTGTGTCCCTATTCAATGCTTTAGGGATTCCTCCGGCAGGCGCTTGGCGAGAAGTTCGACCCGCTCATGGCGTCACTGAACTGTACGAATTAATAGTCCGATGGATATATGACATAATTGCGGGTCGTCCTGAGTATGGGCAGGCCCCTGATTTGGCCCAAGACTCAATAAGCACAATTAACGAGAATCTTCCTGTTTCCGTGCATGATCGTCCCGCGTCTCCTAGGATCAGACAGAAGCCATGACAAATCTAGCCTGGCTCGCTTCGTTGCTTTGTCCTCGTAGCGTCAGCCCTCATCCAAACTTCAGTAGCGTCGATAAAGTAACTGGACCTGGCGTCCTTGGCTTGGTCATCTCTGGAAACGGCGGCGATGTCGACGACGCTTTAAAGCGCATGGATCAGGAATTGTCCGACCATGAACTGCAGGTCATCCGTGGCGCAAGGAAAGCAATTTCTGTTGGGTCGGTGGAAGAGGGGGCGGTGGAACTAGCCGACCTCAGTGGCGCGCGAGATCTCGGCGACCCTGCCCTTCGTTCGGCCGCCGCATTGATCGCCGCAGTATCGCTAGCCGAGGTGGACCGCCATCGAGATGCTGTCGATGTTATCCAGAATGCGAGTTCTTTAATCGACGGTAGCCAGAGTGATGGCAGACTGCTCTTGGGTGCGCTTAAGCAACAGGAGGCTTTAAGAGCCCTCGAAGCCGGTGTTGAATGGCGACTGCAACGAAGTGAAGCGAAAGGCATCCTGGCGTCTGTAAGGGTACCGGAACTCTCTGTTTACGTGACTAGTCTAGGTGCGCGCTGGAACGCGCGATTGACGAATCAGAATATGCTTCGAGCCTTACGGGAATCAAATACGGATCTTTTCAATGCGGAAATAGGGTTTCCGTCGGCGGCAGAACTGAGGCGACTGCTCAAGGAGATGTCGCCGCTCGCGTCCAGTCACCTATTGACTGAGCGTTCTGGTGCTACCGCTTTTATCGATGAATCGTTTGCGCGCTTCGTGATGAGTGCTGATCGCACGATTCGAAACCGGGATCCTGTTGATCAGCCTGTTTGGCGTTCGCAAACGTACTTTGAGTTGGTCGGAAATCGCGGTCAGGCCCGCGCGAGGCGGCGAAATCTGGGGCAATTGCGTCTAATGAGAAGCCCTCGTCTCGAGGTGGCTTCTTTCAGTGAGGGACTGCGCTTGCTCCGTCAATCCGGTGACACAAAGCTGCTCCGGCTCGCCCATGGCCTAGTGCGTAGTGGCGGTCCCTTGCTTGCACTGGTAAACGAAGTCGAGACGATCGTCGAAAATCGGTTGCTCCCGACCCAGTTGCGAGCGGGCGAATTGGCAACTTTGGAGGCCGGCGCGCAACTTCTGTCGCTCGAAGTTGCGAGCACTGCCCTGACAGCGGTATTTGCGGCAATGGATGCGATGCCAATTGCATTTGACTTGCAGCGAGAAATTTCGTCTGTCCATTTCGAGCGATTGGCGAAATCTGCGGCCGCGCTCGCGCCGGTCGCGGGCCGTGTTGACGATCTTGCTGCAAAGGTTCTTGATCTTGTCGACCAACTTGGTGCAACGAGTGACGAGTTGCTGGTGCGCGCTATGGCTGTGGCCGTGTCGAATGTGGATTGGTCTGAGACTTCGAGATCAATCCGCGACCGCTGGACCATTTGGCTCTCCGATGCGGCGGGCGTAGGGGGGTGGTCCCCGCTTGTCAACCTGCTCTCTCCGCTACTGATGCAGGATGAGCCTGATGCGGCTAGCGTCACAGACTCTCTCACTCTGGAGCGTGTCGGGCACGAACTGAATGCGGTCATCGGTGGGGTGGCTGATCCTCCTTACTGGCTTCGTGATCCGGCGTCAGAGCTCGTGGAGGCACGTCTGCGAGAAATTCGGCAACAGGCGGCGAATGGCGTTTTTAGCGGCTATGTTTCCGACGCTGCGGATCTAGGCGTCGCCCTGGTGCACCTATTGGATGCCGACCTGTGGGACCCGGTGACTGATTACTTGCTGGATTCGCGGGTGCCGCGCTCAGCAAAATCCGATGCTTTCCTCAGAATCGCGTCGCGTCCCGAGATTGTTCCGCCCGCTATCCGGGAAACGTTTGGCAGGAATGTTAATGAACTGCTGAATGCAACGTCTTTCCAATCGCCGTTTGACCCGCCTGCCGTGGACCCAGATCCCGCGGCCGTGCGCCTGTTCACAGCTCTAGGAATCTACACGTCGACAGACGCTCTAGAGGCGGTCGCAAGTCTCGCCTCGGCCGGGACTCGGGAGCGCCTGGAGGCCTGCCGCATTCTTACGACCGTTCTTCTGAGTTCCGAACACGCGCCGGAGTGGGGCGTGTCAATGGCGATTCAACTTAGTACTGATCCGAATGAGAACGTTAGGGCCGAGACAGGGCGGAATCTGGCTCTAGCTCTTCAAAGGTCGACGTTCGCAACTGACGTGCTTGAGCGGCGCCTTTTCTCATTGCTCGAAGAAGATGGAATCCTGGTGCCCTTGTTGGCGCTGCGTGGCCTATCCGACGAGACTGTGCTGCGGCCCGGCCCGCTTCGGGACCATATCGAGCTAATGGCTGAGCAGCATCTGGTCTTTGGGGTTCGGATTCAAGCTCGCAGCGTGTTGGGTCACAGTGCGCCACCGAGGTGAGCATTGCTCGCGCACTCGAGTGCGGGGAACTGCCCGCGCCTAGTCCAGGCGACTCATCTTCTGCGGTGCGTCCGCGTTATTCTTGGCGGTATGCTCACGCAGCGAATCCGGGCCGAGATCACGGATCGTGCCTACTTAACGCTCCAATGCAGGGGATGATGATCAGGTGTCCGTGATCGAGCCCTATCCGCCCGACGCCGGCCGGGACCTCTGCGGCTGTCCGGCCAAGCAGGTGCTGCGGCGGCACAAGATCAGGCTGCGGCGTACGGTTTGATCCTCTGACGTCGGCGACATCCCCGAGGCGACCGGCAGGGATCAAGGATTGGGGTCGAGGTGGGGGAAGTTGCGGTTGAGGGCCCAGTCGATCCGTACGCGCTGGCTGCGGTCCATCTGGAGGCTGGGGACCATCTCGGGATAGAGCCACTCGGCGTGGGTGTTCTCGGCCGAGGGGGTGGGCTCGCCGGCGAGGTAGCGGCCGGCGTAGATGATGCTGAACTCCTGGCGTACCTCGCCGTTGGCGGTGTACTCGATGCGGTGGCGGGGGTCGGTCCAGATGCCGACCAGGCCGATCACCTCGATGGTGATGCCGGTCTCCTGGAGCGTCCCGCGGACCGCGCAGGCGGTGAGTGACTCGCCCGGATCCATGGCGCCGCCGGGCATCGTCCAGTTGCCGGTGTCGTCGCGGCGTACCAGCAGGATCCGGCCCGGGTCGTCGAGTACGAAGACGCCGGCGCTCGGCCTGATGGTGTTCACCTCGGGCGCCGAGGGATCGTTGTGCCAGTCGACTCGTCGGCCCGAGCCGCTCACCTCAGGGGAGCGAGGGCGCGGCGGATATACAGACGCGTCTAATGTCGGCCGAGATCCCACGGTGGCGAGCATAGCCGAATCTGCCGAGGTCAAGCGCAAAGAAACAGGGCTGTCCCGGCCACGAGTTCGATCCAGAAGTAGAACCAGATCGGATAGAAACCTACGGGGGTATCGAGCAGTCGCGAGACGAGTCGGCCGCCGGCCATCCCGATCAGGGCGAGGCCGACGGTGGTGACCGCACCGGTCCGGATCTCGCCGATGTCGAGTGCGGCGGCGCCGAGCACGGCGGCCGTGGCGATCCCGAACCCGCCGTAGACCGAGCGGACCTCCGATCGGGACTCCGGCGCCTGAGCCGAGAGGCGGAACGGGGCGACGAGGGCGCCCGGGGAGATCAGCGCGTACGTCCCCATCGCGAGGAAGAAGAAGCCGACGACAGCGATGGTCAGGGTGGCCACGGTGTTCACCGAACGATCATGAGGTGCATGGCGGATCGCCGGGCCATGTCAGCGCTACCTTCCGGGCGATGTTCTCCGCATCGTGGTGATGGAGCCGTAGCGTACGAAGTCGTGAGGGTGCAGCGGCAGTTCAGGGCTCGATCGTCAGAGTCTTGATGAGGCCATCATGCAGATTGAACCGGAAATGCAGGTTGGCGACGCCGCCGGGGAAGTCGCCCTCGAGGTGATGGATCACGTCGTAGTGGGTGTCGTCGATCCGGGAGGCGCTGGTCACCTCGGTCGTGTAGGTGAACTCGCCGGCCGCGTTCGTGAGCCAGTCGCGGATCGTGTCGAGACCATGGAAGTCGTGGCCCTCGTCGGTGACGACGGCATCGGGTACGAAGAGCGGGACGGCGGTCTCGGCATCGCGGGCGACCTGGGCGGTCAGGAAGCTCGAGATCACCTCGGGAAGGTCGGTTGGGTCGATGGGGGTGGCGGAGTGCTGTTCGATCATGGCTGCCATGGTTGGGTCTCCCGTAGGGAGAGGGTCAACGGCATTGACTCTCTCCCCAGGAGAGGGTTGAAGGTGTGGGTATGCGGGCGGGACTGACGATCGGAGAGTTCGCGGCGCTGACGCAGCTGAGCGTGCGTACGCTGCGGCGCTATCACGACGCGGGCCTGCTCGAGCCCGCCAGCGTCGACCCGTTCACCGGCTATCGCTACTACGTGGCCGGCCAGATCCCCTCCGCCCAGGTGATCCACCGGCTCCGCGAGCTCGACGTACCTCTGGCAGAGGTCAAGGCGGTCTTGGCCACTGACGACCCGGGGCGGAGGGCGGAGATGATCGCCGGCCACCTCGAGCGGCTCGAGGTCAGCCTCGACCGCACCCGCGCGGCCGTGACGTCGCTACGGCAGTTGTTGCGCCCCGGAGTCGAGGACCTGGAGGTCGAGCTCCGTTCGGTGCCGGTGCGCGAGGTCGCCGCGATCACCGCCGAGGTCGACCTGGACACCGTCACCGTCTGGTACGACGCTGCGATGAGCAGGCTCGATGCGGCCGTCCCTCCCGAACAGCGCAGCGGCCCGCCTGGCGGCCGCTACGACAACGAGCTGTTCACCGAGGGCAGCGGCACGGTGTGTGTCTTCCGGCCCTTTCATGATCTGTGCCCAGCGGGCGGAGTCGAGATTCTCGAGCTCCCGCCGGTCGAGCTCGCGGTGACCGTCCACCGCGGCCATCACGACGACATCGGTGTCCGCTACGGCCGCCTCGGCGAGTGGGTGGTCGACCACGCCCTCGCTGTCGACGGGCCTGTGCACGAGACGTACGTGGCAGGGCCGCGCGACACCGACGACCCTGAGGCTTGGCGTACCGAGATCGGCTGGCCGATCTTCCGGCTCACGCCTTAGCGCATCGGCGATCGCGTGCGGTCGAATTAACCTGGTTGCGTTGGAAACCTCGAGGGCCGGACGATGCGTACTGTGAAGCAGATCGAACGCTCCGTCGTCACCGCCAGGGTGACCGGATGAGCGCGCGGCTGCGCGCGCTCGCGCGGGAGAACCAGCACCTCATCGAGGCCGGGTACTACCGGCGTACGGATGGCACGAAGGCGGTCATCGGCGAGGCCGTCCGGGCGGCGCGAGAAGGAACCCGGCTGTACGGACCGGAGCCGGTCGAGGTGCCTGCAACCGAGCCGGTGAAGACCCGGTTCGCGGTCACCGGAGGGAGCAGCCTGTGGGAGGCGCGGCGGCTGCCGGGATCGGTGGCGGTGCTGAACTTCGCCTCGGCGAGGAACCCCGGCGGCGGGTACGTCAACGGAGCCCAGGCGCAGGAGGAGGCGCTGTGCCGGGCGTCAGCGCTGTACACCTGCCTGCTGGAGGCGCCCGCCTACTACGTGCATCATCGCGCCATGCGCGACCCGTTCTACAGCGACCGCGTCATCCACTCGCCGGGCGTACCGGTCTTCCGCGACGACCGCGGCCAGCTTCTCGACGAGCCGGCCGAGGTCGGCTTCCTGACCTCGCCGGCGCCGAACGCAGGCGTCATCCGCCGGAAGGCTCCGGAGCGCATGGACGAGATCCCGGCCGTGCTCGCCGGCCGGGCGGCTCGGGTCCTGGAGACCGCGGCCGCCAACGGCTATCGCAGCCTCGTCCTCGGCGCTTGGGGCTGCGGGGTGTTCCAGAACGGCCCCGCCATGGTCGCCGGGTCGTTCCGGGACCTGCTCGGCCCGGGAGGCCGGTTCGACGGGACCTTCGAGCAGGTGGTGTTCGGGATCCTCGACCGTACGCCAGGAGCAGTCGTCCGGCAGGCGTTCGAGGATTCCTTCGCGGACCTGTCGTAGACGCCGACTCACGTTCCGGTCGGCAGCGTCTCGACGTACTCCTCGGTCGGCCCGAAGTCGGGGTCCGGGTGGACCTCGACGTAGGCCGCAGGTGCGGTGAGGTCGAGGACGGCGACCTGGTTGGCGCCGGGGTGCCACAGGGGAGCGGGGGCGTAGAGGCGGCGTTGGGGTCCGCGGGCCCACAAGCGGCCGAGCAGGGTGCCGTTGAGCCAGATGAACCGGTCGCCGTCGCCGGGGACGGCGAGCCAGCCGTCGGCGGGCGTATCGATGTCGATGACCGCACGGGGGAGGCCGTCGAGAGCGTCCCAGCGGTCGAGGGGAGCGGGGTGGTGGTCCCAGCCGTGGACGAGGCGCCGGTCGACCTGGACGCCGCCGAGGATCCCCTTGTGATCGCCGAGCAGCGGGCCGTAGTTGATCCGGCCCAGCGCCTCGACGACCAGAGTCAGCTCGGCCGCCCGGCCAAGGCCGGGAAGCGTCAGCACCGAAGCCTCGGCGTCGTCGCGCTCGAGCATGCCGAGCGCGTCCCCGTCGAGGAAGACGTACGCCACATCGTGCAGCCCGCGCACGGTGAGATGGACGTCGTGGCCGGGGAGCGTGACCGAGGACCGGTACGTCACCAGCCCGGCCTCGATGCCGAGCTCCTCGAAGCTCAGCGGCCGAGCGGCTCGGGTCGCGGCCCCCCGGGTCATCAGCGAGAGCAGGTCGGTCCCGGACGAGATCGGCGCCGAGGAGAACCCGAGGCGAGCGGGAGTGGGCGGCAGCGCGGGGAGTGCGTCGACCGTGCGACCCGTGGCGGGCGCCAGGATCTCGCGGTAGAGCCCGAACTTCTCCGAGACCCGGCCGTCCTCGCCGACCGGGGCGTCGGAGTCGTAGCTGGTGACGGTGGGCTGGATGCGGCGGCCGTCGTGGTTGGCACCTGCCCAGAGCTCGAAGTTGGTGCCGCCGTGGGCCATGTAGACGCTGACCGAGCCACCGAGGTCGACGATCTCGCGCAGGGTCGCGGCGGCGCTCGCGGGGGAGCGGACATGGTGGTTCTCGCCCCAGTGGTCGAACCAGCCGTTCCAGAGCTCGGCGCACAGGAACGGCTCGCCGGCCCGCCGCGACCGCAGCATCGCGTGAGCCTCGGTGGCGCGGCTGCCGAAGGTCGCCGCGGCGAGCGTGCCCTCGAGCATCCCGGCGTCGAGCATGACCTCGGTCGGGCCGTCGGCGGTGTAGAGCAGCTCGGTGACGCCGCGGTCCAAGAGAGCCTGCCGGATCCAGGCGAGGTGCGCGGCGTCGTCGCCGTAGGAGCCGTACTCGTTCTCGACCTGCACCGCCACGACCGGCCCGCCGTGAGCGGCCTGGAGCGGGACGAGCTGGGGGAGCAGGACGTCGAACCAGCGCGAGACCGCGTCCTGGTAGACCGGGTCGGAGCTGCGCGGGGCCCGGGTGCGAGCGGTCAGCCACGACGGCAGCGCGCCGTTGGTCCACTCGGCGCAGATGTAGGGGCCGGGGCGCACGATCACGTCGAGGCCGAGATCGCCGGCGACGGTGACGAAGCGGGCCAGGTCGCGCGGCCCGGTGAAGTCCGGGGACCCCTCGTCCGGCTCGTGGAAGTTCCAGGCGACGTAGGTGTCGACGGTGTTGAACCCGGTGGCGGCGACCCGGCGCAGCCGGTCCTCCCACAGGTCCGGATGGACGCGGAAGTAGTGGATGGACCCGGACAGGATCCGGTGGGGAACGCCGTGCTTCAGAAACCGGCCGTCGTGCCAGGTCAGGGCCGGGTTCTGGGCGGGTGTCTTCGCTGCGGTCACCTGGACAGGGTAGGGGCAGGGTGACGACTTGTGCGCGCAACCCCGTCGATCCGAGCAGAACCCTGCAAGCGGGCGGCGCTGGATCTGCGTAGGCTGTCCGGGACCCAGGAAGGGGAGCCGATGAGGCAACAGCGACTCAACCAGCTGCTCGAGCTGATCAGCGAGCACGGGCACGTCTCGATCGCGGAGGTGGAGAGCGCGCTCGGTGTCTCGGCGGCGACCGCCCGCCGCGACATCGGACACCTCGCCGACCAGCGGCTGGTCACCCGGACACACGGCGGCGCGACGGCGCTCGGCTCGGCGTACGAGCTGCCGTTGCAGTACAAGATCGGCCGCCAGGCCGAGGCCAAGCGCGCGATCGCGGCCGCGGTCGCCGACCTGCTCGTGCCGGGGGAGACGGTGGCGCTCAACGGCGGGACGACCACCAGCGAGGTGGCGCGCGCGATCGGGCGCCACCCGGATCTGGCCGAGGACGACAGCATCACCGTGGTCACCAACGCGCTCAACATCGCCTACGAGCTCTCGATCCGGCCCAACGTCAACATCGTGGTGACCGGCGGGGCCGCGCGCACCCAGTCCTACGAGCTGGTCGGCCCGCTGAGCGAGGGGGTGCTGTCGAAGATCCACATCGACTCCGCGATCCTCGGCGTCGACGGCATCAGCACCCGCGCCGGCCTCACCACGATCCACCCGGCCGAGGCCAAGATCAGCGCCGACTTCATCGCCGCGGCTCAGCGCACCATCGTCGTGGCCGACAGCACCAAGCTCGAGCATCCGACCTTCGCGCGGATCTGCGATCTCGCCGGCGTCTCCATGCTCGTCACCGACCGAGCCGTGCCCGAGCCGCTCGCGAAGGCACTGGCCGACGGTGGGGCGGAGATCGTCATCGCGACTGAGCGATAATGATCATTTGATGCGCTCAATTGACAAAAACGAGCAATCGGTTGGATGATTCCGGTCCAGCCGGCAACACATCGGAGAGTGACCCGACGCCATGACCGCATCCGCACCGACGACGCATCTCGCCACCGAGGTGGCGAGCCAGCCCGCCAACTGGCTGGCCGCCCGGGAGACCGCCGAGCGCTTCGCCGCTTCCCTGCCGAAGGCGGGGGAGAAGGTCGCGGTCGTCGGCTGCGGCACCTCGCTCTACATGGCGCAGGCCTACGCCGCGCTGCGCGAGGAGCAGGGCCACGGCATCACCGACGCCTGGACGCCCACCGAGGCCCGGATCGGCCGCGGCTACGACCGGCTGCTCGCGATCACCCGCTCCGGGACCACGACCGAGGTCGTCGACCTGCTGACCCAGGTCGAGGGCCGGATCCCGGCGACGGTGATCTCCTCCTCGCCGGGCACCCCGGCGCTCGAGGTCGCCGAGCCGATCCTCATGCCCGAGGTGGACGAGAAGTCGGTGGTCCAGACCCGCTTCGCGACCACGACGCTCGCCCTGCTCCGCTGGCACCTCGGTGAGGACCTGAGCCGGGCCGCCGAGCAGGCCCAGCGGATCATCGAGGCCGGCGAGAGCGCGTTCGGTCCGGCGCTGAGCGCCGACCAGATCACCTTCGTCGGCCGAGGCTGGACCAACGGGGTGGCGCAGGAGGCGGCGCTCAAGCTCCGCGAGTCCGCACAGCTGTGGACCGAGTCCTACCCGATGATGGAATACCGCCACGGTCCGCTCTCGATCAGCGCTCCCGGCCGGGTCGTGTGGGCCTTCGGCGACCTGGTGCCCGGCTTCGCCGAGGACGTCGCGGTCACCGGCGCCGACCTGATGCACGCCGACGTCGACCCGCTCGCCGACCTGGTGCGCGTCCACCTGCTCTGCCTGGCACGGGCCCGTCGCGCCGGCCTCGACCCCGACGCACCGCGCAACCTCACCCGCTCGATCATCCTGAGCCCGGCTGACGCCCCGCCCGCGTGATGCTCGCCCTCGCTTTCGACGTCGGCGGCACCTCGGTGCGCGGAGCCGTGGTCGGCGCCGCCGATGTGGTGCTGGCCGAGTCGCGGTTCGCCACCCGGCCCGGTCCGGCCGTGCTCGACGACATCGGGCGGATGGGCGAGGAGCTGCTGGCCGGCTTGAGCCCCGCGGCCCGGGCCGGGGTCGCCGGGGTCGGGATCGCCTTCCCCGGTCTCGTCGACACCGACGCCGGTATCTCCCGCAGGGCCGTCAACCTCGGTCTCGCCGACACCCTCGTGGCGGCCCCGCTTGCCGAGCGCCTGGGCCTTCCGGTCACGGTCGCGCACGACACGGCCGCCGCCGCGGGTGCGATCTGGGCGGACGCCGGGTCACCGGCCTCCGCGCTCGTCGCCGTGCTCGGGACGGGCGTCGCTGCGGTGACGTACGTCGAGGGGAGGGCGGTCGTCGGCGTCTCGGGGCAGGCCGGAGAGCTCGGCCACCTGGTCGTGGACCCGGCCGGGCCGCCGTGCGTCTGCGGGCTGCGCGGCTGCGTGGAGACGCGCGCGGGAGCCCGCGCCATGCTGAAGACGTACGCCTCGCGGGGCGGTGACACCGGGGTCACCGGCGTCGCCGACCTGGTCGCGCGGACTCGGCACGACCCGTTCGCCGCCCGCGTCTGGTCCGAGGCGATCACCGCCCTCGCCGACGGTTTCCTCGCCGTGGGAGCGCTGCTCGCGCCCGGCGAGATCATCCTGGGTGGCGGCGTCGCCGAGGCCGGGGGAGACCTGCTCGACCCGCTGCGGGACCGGATGCGCGAGCGCGCCGGCGTGACGGCGGTCCCGCCCGTACGTCTCTCCGCCCTCGGCGGCCGGGCCGGCCTGATCGGTGCCGCCAGACTGGCGCTCGCCGCGACGGGGCCGGAGTCCCCGGAGAAGCGCGCATGATCATCACGGTCACCCTCAACCCGGCGATCGACGTGACCTACCGGCTCCCGCGGCTGACCGTCGGCGAGGTCCACCGCGTCGCCGAGGTCAGCACCCGGCTCGGGGGCAAGGGCGTGAACGTCGCCCGGGTGCTCCACCAGCTGGGCGAGCCGACCCACGCCGTCGGCCTCGCCGACGAGGTATTCGCCGACGCCCTCGCGAAGCAGCTGCCCTCGACCTTCCTGCCGGAGCTGGAGGACGTACGCCGCACCCTGGTCGTCGTCGCCGAGTCGACGACCTCGCTGTGGGAGCCGGGTCGACAGGCTGCCACCGGGGCCGACCGCAGGCTGCTCGACCTGCTGGCCGAACGGATCCCGGGCGCGACCGCCATCGTCGTCTCCGGCAGCCTGGCACCCGGGGTGCCCACCGACCTCCCGGCACGGATCGCGAGGATCGCGGCCGCCGCCGGCGTACCGGTGCTCCTCGATCTCGACGACGCGGCGCTGGCCGCCGCGGTCGGCACCGGCGCCGTCCTGACCCCCAACGAGGACGAGGCCGCGCGCCTGCTCGGGTACGCCCTCGACGACCCCGCCGCCGCGGTCACCGAGCTCGCGGCCCGCCACGGCGGCCCGGTCGTGCTGACCCGCGGCCGCCACGGGCTGGTCGCACATGCCGACGGCGGCTGCTGGGAGGTGCGCCCGCCCGCCGGGGTGAGCGGGAACCCGACCGGCGCCGGCGACGCGACCGCCGCCGGGCTCGCCCGCGGCCTGGCCCGCGGCCGGCCGTGGCCCGAGATCCTGCGCGACGCCGCTGCCCTGGGCGCCGCCGCGGTGGTCACGCCGGTGGCCGGCGAGATCGACCCCGACGCGTACCCGTCGTTCCTGGCGGACGTCAGCGTCAGACGAATCGACCGCAAGGAGCCCTGACATGCCCCTGGTACCGATGTCCCTCCTGCTCGACGACGCCCGCGGGACCGGACGCGGGCTGGGCGCGATGAACGTGATCCAGCTCGAGCTGGCCGAGGCGATCGTGGCCGGCGCCGAGCAGGCCGGCCGTCCCGTCGTCCTGCAGATCTCCGAGAACACCGCCGACTACCGCGGCTCCCTCGAACCGCTGCTGCGCGCCACCATCGCGATCGCGGAGCGCGCCACGGTCCCGGTCTGCGTCCATCTCGACCACGCGACCCGGGCCGAGCTCGTCGAGGAAGCCGTCGAGCTGGGCTGTCCCTCGGTGATGTTCGACGCCTCCAAGCTGGACTACGACTCGAACGTGGCCGCCACCGCAAAGGTCGCGGCCTGGTGCCACGAGCGCGGCGCCTCCATCGAGTCCGAGCTCGGTGAGGTCGGCGGCAAGGACGGTGTGCACGCGCCAGGGGTCCGCACCCAGCCGGACGAGGCCGCGGCGTACGTCGAGGCCACCGGGGTCGACGCGCTCGCGGTCGCGGTCGGCTCCTCGCACGCGATGACGACGCGTACGGCCTCGCTCGACAACGAGCTCATCGCCCGGCTCGCCGCCGCCGTCGAGGTGCCGCTCGTGCTGCACGGCTCCTCGGGGGTCCCCGACGAAGGCATCGTCGCGGCGATCGCCGCGGGGATGACCAAGGTCAACATCGCGACCCACCTCAACGCGACCTTCACCCGTGCCGTCCGCGCGGCGCTGAGCGACGAGACGAAGATCGACCCGCGCAAGTACCTCGGCGTCGGCCGAGACGCGGTCGCCGGCGAGGCTGCGCGACTGCTCGCGCTCATCGGTGGACCAAGGGTGGACCGGGCTGTGTGACCTACGTTACAGTCGCCCTCGACTTCGATTGATTCTGACTAATTAGGGCGTGATGTGATCATGTTCAATCAATCATTCAGACGGGTGCTGGTCGCGGGAGTCGCGCTGACTGCGGGCCTGGTCGCACTCAGCCCGGTCAGCTCCGTGGCGGCCGAGGCGACGAGCGAGCTCGGCGACGTCACCGGCTTCGAGCGCGACGGCGACAGCTACACCTTCGAGTCCGGTGAGGCCGCGCTGCGCGTGACCTTCGAGGACGCCGACATGGTGCGCGTACGCCTGGCCCCGAACGGCGAGTTCGACGACCCGGCCAACGACGACCCCGCCGAGCCCGGCGCTCCGGACGCCGACATCGTCGTCAAGCGCGACTACCCCGGCGGGGAGTCGGAGGTGAAGGAGTCCGGCGCGGCGTACGAAATCAGCACGGCGAAGGCCGTGCTCACGGTGACCAAGCAGCCGATCACCCTGCGACTGACCGATCCGGCCGGCAAGGTGCTGATGTCGGAGGCCTCGCCGCTGACCTGGGACGACAACGGCACCGCGCAGCACCTGGACCGCGGCGCCGAGGAGCAGTTCTTCGGCGGCGGCATGCAGAACGGGCGGTTCAGCCACCGCGGCGAGACGATCAAGATCTCGCGCGACTTCAACTGGAACGACGGCGGCAACCCGAACGCGGTGCCGTTCTACGTCTCCTCCCGTGGCTACGGCGTCCTGCGCAACACCTTCGCGGCCGGCAGCTACGACTTCGGTGCGCCGACCACGACCACCCACGACGAGCAGCGCTTCGACGCCTACTACTTCGTCGGTGACGCCGAGCGGGTCATCGACTCCTACACCGAGCTGACCGGCCGGCCGGTCGCGGTCCCGATGTACGCGCTGGAGGTCGGCGACGCCGACTGCTACCTCCACAACGCCAACCGCGGCGAGCGCGAGACCCTGCGCGACTCGACCGCGATCGCCGAGGGCTACGCCGAGCACGACCTGCCGCTGGGCTGGATGCTGGTCAACGACGGCTACGGCTGCGGTTACGAGGACCTGGCCGAGACGGGCGACATGCTGAACGACCACGGCGCCGAGCTCGGGCTGTGGACCGAGGACGACCTGACCGAGCAGGAGACCGAGGTCGCGGCGGGCGTACGCGTGCGCAAGACCGACGTCGCCTGGGTCGGCCCGGGCTACCGCTTCGCGCTCGATGCCTGCGAGCAGTCCCGCGACGGTATCGAGACCAACAGCGCCGACCGCTCGACCGTCATCACCGTCGAAGGCTGGGCCGGCACCCAGCGCTGCGCCGCGGTGTGGAGCGGCGACCAGTCCGGAAGCTGGGACTACATCCGCTGGCAGATCCCGACGTACGCCGGCTCCACCATGTCCGGCCAGCACCTGGCCACCGGCGACGTCGACGGCATCTTCGGCGGCAGCGCGGAGACGTACGTCCGCGACATGCAGTGGAAGATGTTCCTGCCGATGACCTACCTGATGAGCGGGTGGGCGGCCTCCGACAAGCAGCCGTGGCGCTACGGCGAGCCGTACACCTCGATCAACCGGAAGTACCTGAGTCTCCACGAGCGGCTGCTGCCCTACTTCTACACGCACACGATGCGCGCCAACCGCAACGGCGTCGGGGCCGTCAAGCCGCTCTACCTCAACTACCCCGAGGACCCGAAGACCTGGGGCGACGAGGTCAAGTACGAGTTCCTCGCCGGTGACGACTTCCTGGTCGCCCCGGTCTACGAGGACGCCACCACCCGCGACGGGATCTACCTCCCCGAGGGCACCTGGGTCGACTACTGGAGCGGCCGGATCCACCAGGGACCGACCACGATCGACGGCTACAAGGCCCCTCTCGACACGCTTCCGCTGTTCGTACGCGCCGGTGCGGTCGTGCCGCAGTTCCCCGAGGGCACGCTCGACTGGCAGCAGGGCAAGAAGTCGGGCCGCCTCGACCTCGACATCTACCCGCAGGGGTCCTCCTCGTTCGTGAACTACGAGGACGACGGGCGCAGCCAGGCGCACGCCTTGGGCGAGTCCGCCACCCAGGAGTTCGAGGTCGACGCCCCCGAACAGGGCCGCGGCCGGGTCGTGGTGCGGCTGGGCTCCGTGGACGGCGCCTATGCCGGCAAGCCCGCCGCGCGTGCGTACGGACTCAGCGTGCACGCCGATGCCGAGCCGGGCAGCGTGGTGCTGGACGGTGAGGAGCTGCCCCGGAGAGGCTCGAAGGCGGGGCTCGAGGGTGCTGCGACCGGATGGTTCCATGACTCGACGACCGGCATCACGTCGGTGAAGACCGGGAAGCTGCCCACGTCCTCAGCGGCCGTGGTCGCGCTGAACGGGTCCTCGGCGGTCGGCGGTGCCCACCCGGGCGACCGCGACGTGAGCCTCGACGCAGCCACCTCCGCGATCGCGGTCGCCGGTGAGGCCGGAGAGGTCAGCGCCACCTTCACCAACGACACCGGCTCCCGCGTGCAGCTCCGGTCGATCACCGCCACCGCGCCGGAGGGCTGGGCGGTACGCCCGGTCTCCGCCGCTTCCGGCGGCCTCGCGCCCGGGGCGTCGCGCACCGCCACCTTCAGCCTCACGCCGCCGGCGGACGCCGAACCCGGCCGCGTGAAGATCGAGACGAAGGCGACCTATGTCGCCCACAGCCGGACGTACGCCGTGACGGACTCGGCCACGACCACGCTCGCCCACCCGGACCTGGCCTCGGCGTTCAACAACGTGGGTGTCACCAGGGCGGAGGATCCCGGACCGGGTGACATCGATGGCGGTGGCAGCAGCCTCCTCGCCGACAAGCTCGCCGAGAAGGGCGTCACACCCGGGGCGACGGTGAGCGCGAACGGCTTCGACTTCACCTGGCCGGACTCGGCGCCGGGCACCCAGGACAACGTGGCCTCCGGTGGCGAGACCATCCGGATCAGCGGCCAGGGCAACGCGCTGGCATTCCTGGGGACCGGCACCAGCCTCTCGGCCTCCGCGAAGGCGACCGTCCACTACACCGACGGCACCTCCGGCACCGGGACGCTCGGCTTCCCCAACTGGTGCTGTGCGGCGACCGACAGCTACGGCGCCAAGGTGGCCGTCACCACGCTCGGGAAGAACACCCCGAACGGACCGGCGTACCCGACGGTCTCCTACCGCCTGTTCACCAAGACCCTGCGCACCGACCCGGCCAAGGAGATCGCCGCGGTCACCCTGCCCGCCAACGCCGCCGTCCACGTGTTCGCGATGACGGTCGGTGACGAGGAGATCGTTCCGCCGGCCCTGGCCGACGGCCAGTACTCGCTCGGCAACGTCGCCTCCGGGCTCGCGCTCGACGCCGCCGGTGAGACGACCGATGGCCAGCTGACCACGTCGGCGGTCGGGGCGGCGGCCTCGCAGAAGTGGGTGGTCACCCGGAACGAGGACGACGGCAGCTACCAGCTGAAGAACGCCGGCACCGGTCTGTGCGCCGACGTCGCCTACAGCTCGACGACGAGCGGCGACCCGGTCGTGGAGTACACCTGCACCGGCACGCCCAACCAACGCTGGGTGATCGCGGCCGACGGCGCGGCGCTGAAGATCGCCGTCAAGCACAGCGGCCTCAGCCTGGCCGCCGGCGCCGAGGGGCTGGTGATCCAGCAGACCGACAGCGCGACCGGGTCCCAGCGCTGGCGCGCCACTGCGAACTAGGGCGGTGGCGGGCGCCCCGGTCGCACTGCTTACATGACCCTCAGACACCGCGTCGTGCGGTGAGCGGGGAGGGCGGTGAGAGGTGCGGCCGGGGAGTCGTCGTGAGGTCGCGCTCTGCGCCGTCCTCGTGCTGATCGCCCTCGGGTGGATCCTCACCGGGCTCCGCGCCGACTCCGGCGAGCTGCACGAGGCTCCGGTGGTGCTGGTCGGTCCCGACGTCGTCACGGCGCCGCTCGTGAAGCAGGCCAACGCGGTGCCGGGGCGGCCGTTCTCGGCCGGCGCGGTCGAGGACCCGGCCGAGGCGGCGGAGCTGCTGGCGAGCGGAGACGTCGTCGCGGTGCTCGAGCTCGATCTCTCCGGCACGCAGGACCAGCTGCGGCTGGCCACCGCTCACCGGCCGGCGCTCGCTCGTGCGATCCGGGCGGAGGTCACGCGGATCGAGAAGACGCGGGGGAGGAGCGTCGCGCTCGTCTCCTCCTCCGCCGACCGGCACGAGGCGCGGTCCTTCTCGCCGATCACCTTCGCGACCGCCCTGGCCGGGTTCCTGCTGGTGTGCGTGGTCTCGCTCGTGTGGGGACCGCTGGCACGTACGCTTCCTCGGCTGCTGGCACGACTGACCGCCCTCGCCGCGCTGGCGGTGGGGGCGGGCGTCGGCGGCCGGCTGCTCGCGGGGTCGGTGCCGGTCGGGGTGGTCCTCGCTGCCACGGTGGTCGCCGCGGGCGCCCTCACCTTCGCCTGCGAGATCGTCGGCGGGCTGCCTGGCCTGCTGTTCGCAGCGGCGCTGATCCTCGCCGGACCGCTGCCCCTCGTCCTCGCCGGTGACCGGCTGCTCCTCTCCGAGCCGTGGTCGACCGGCTCCGGATGGACGATCGCGGGGGCCGCGGAGCCTCTGCTCTGGGCCGCGTCCGGAGCCGGTCGCGACGGCATCATCCAGCCGATCGTGACCATCGCCGGCTCGGCGTTGCTCGGTCTGGTCGTGCTGGTGGCGACCCGATGGCTGGTGCGAGGTCTCGCCGCAACCGAGGACGCTCACGTCTCGGTGGGAGGGTGGCGCAGGGCCCTCGGGCTGGTGCTGGTCTCGGCCACCTGCCTCACGGTGCTTGCGACCGCGCTGACCTCCGCGCTGCACGGCGAGGCCGTGCCACGACCGCTGGCCAGTCTCGCCTCGACGACCCAGTGCGTACCTTCGGGTCCGGTCGAAGACGTCGACGACCTCAACCGGATCACCAGGCTGCGCGCCGAGCCGGCCCTCCAGGGCGGTGACGTGGGGGTCAGCGCCACGCTGGGGGACGGGCGGAGCATCTGGATGTTCGGCGACACCTTGCGGGCCAAGAAGCTCCCCGGCGCCGGTTTCGTACGCAACTCGATGCTGCTCGTCGAGCCCGACTGTCTGCAGGTCGTGCTCCCGGAGTCCGGCGGTGCCGTCATCCCCGACCGGGAGGACGGCGTGGGCTACTGGCCGATGTCGGTGACCTCGCTCGACAAGCCGGGTTACGCGCTCGTCGTCGTGGCCGCGCAGCGGGTGCGTACCACCGACTCCGACGACGTGTTCGGCTTCGAGGCGCTCGGGCCGGCCATCGCCCAGTTCGTGGTCCCGGACGGGGGAGTCCCGCAGCTGATCGCCGTCACCGACATCGGGGCCGACGACGCCGACACGAGGCGGCCGATGTGGGGCGCCGCGGCAGCGGTCTCGGGGGAGTGGTTCTACCTCTACGGCACCGCGCGCGAGCCCGACCCGGAGCTCGGCACCGGCTTCGCGCTCCATGTCGCCCGGGTGGCCCCGGACCAGGTCGCGGACCCCGACCGCTGGACCTATTGGGACGGCACCGCCTGGACCGAGCGGGCAGCGGCCTCGGTCGAGCTGATCCCCGCGACCGACGGCGTCTCCCAGACGCTGAGCGTCTTCGAGCGCGACGGGCGTTGGTACGCCTTCAGCAAGAGCGACGAGTTCCTCGGTGACGACCTGGTCTTCTGGACCTCCTCGTCACCGACGGGACCGTTCCGGGCACAGCCTCCGGTCGGCACCCTGCCCTCCGGGGTGGCACGTGGAGAGCTGCGCTACATGCCGCTGGCCCATCCCGACATCCTCGAGGAACCCGGCTCGGTGATCGTCTCCTACAGCCGCAACAGCACCGACCTCGGAGCGGTGCTGCGCGACCCGCTGCTCTACCGGCCGAAGTTCATCCGGGTCGACCTGCCGGGCCACTAGAACGGACTCCTGCGGGCCAGTCGTGGGTCGCCGGCCCTGATCAGGATGTCCTGGATGCTGAAGTTGGCGGCGATCGCGTCGCGCAGCTTCTCGAGGCTCTCGCGGATGGCCTCCATCTCCTCGCGCGGCCTACGATGCTCGAGATAGGACCTGATGCGACGTACCTCGTCTTCTCTGGTCGGGTTGTCCCGGCCAAGCTCGGCGGACAGGTTGTCGAGAACCATCTGGTGGGAGCGGTACGAGAGCTGGTTGTCCGGCCACCGGACTCCCTCGTCGTCGACCTCGATGCTCGTCGTTCCCAGCGGGAGGTGGTCGTGGTCGAGTGCGTACGAGAGCATGTCCAACGCGGCGCTCTTGATGGTGAGGAGCAGGTCGAGGGCGAGCACGGACGGGCCCTCGATCACGTGGAGGTCCCAGCGCAGCACCTGGAGTCTCGCCGTGATCACCCGGAGGTCGGCGATCTGCTCCGGCACCAGCTCGAGAAGCGCGGCGCGCGCCCAGTTCGGGGCGGCGTTCGGTTCGCTCGCGTAACGCTCCATCTGGGTGACGATCTTTTCGGCCCTCACGAGCACGTCGTTGATCTGTACGTAGAGGAGGAACAGGTCTGCCCCGAGCTTCGCCGCCTTGTCGCGTTCGTTCCTGCCCACGATTCCCGGGACAGCCTTGAGGACCACGTCGACGAGCAGCTTCACGAACTCGATCATGCGGCGATCGTAGGGCTCCTGAACACCTGCTGGTGGGCTATCGGGCGAGCGCCTGAACGCTCGACCGACGCCGTTGTGACTCAGCCGCGGCCGCGGCGTACTCCCTTGTAGATGCCCCAACGCACGATCCAAGGCTGCAGGACGGTGTTGATCGTCCACGCGGGGAAGCGGAACGGGCGTCCGTTGGGCGCGAAGACCTGGAGCCCGTCTCGCTGAACGCCGATCACCGATCCCCAGCGACGACGGGGCGGCTGGTAGCTGTCGAGAGGTCTCCCCGTGAGAACTGCCTTGATGTTGCGAGCGAGGAGCCGGTCGGCGCGGTTCCTCGCGGAGGATCTCAGCCCGTCGGTGGCCGCGACATCGCCCACCGCGAAGACGCCGTTCTGGCCCTTGACCTGGAGATTCGGATCCACCATGACGAACCCGCGGTCGTCGAGGATCTCCGCGGGAAGCCAGCCGGTGTTGGGGTGTACGCGGCCGATGGCCCAGAGGACCGCGTCGGCCTTCGACGGTGGTTGCCCGGTGCTCCACGTGACCGCGGCGCTGGTGATCTCGTCCCCGACGAAGCCGCACGGAAGCTCGGCGCGATGGCCCGGGTGCAGCCCGACGCCTCGCTCGACAAGGCGTCTCTCCAGGCTCTGCCACGTCTTTCGATGGTGCTGGGGGAGGGCGCGCTCGCCCGGGTAGTAGAGGTCGACCTGCTTGTCGGGCCACGTGCCGCTGATGTTGGCCGCACTGCTGAGAGCCGCTGCGCCACCGCCGATGACGATCACCGAGGCCGCTCTCTGCAGCTGTTGGTGGACATGTTGCAGGTCGGCATCGATCTGGTCGTCCGTCTGGAAGCCCGGCTTTCTCCAGAACCCGTTGGTGACCCCCGTCGAGATCACCAGCAGGTCGTACGGTTCAGGGCGGGTTGTGCCGTCCGGCCGCTCGACATGGACGGCTCGGTTCGCAAGGTCGAGACCGACGAGAGTGCCGTGGACGGCATCGACCCGATCGAGTCCGCGGAACCGGTCGAACGAGATCCGGTGGTCGCGCTCCCACTCGGCCGGTCTGCTGACTCGAGCGCCGAGCTCCTGACCGCTGAGCAGCCCTGGCTTGGTGGAGATCCCGACGACGTCGGCGTGCTTCGAGAGGCGTACAGCTGTCAGGACACCCGTGTCGCCGAGCCCCGCGATGACGACCCGCTTGCGCCTCATCCGGCCGCCTTGGGTGGTCTCGGCACGAGGCGGGGCACCCGGTCGATGACGTCCTGGTAGGCAGGCCGCCGCGCGAGACTGCGCTTCTCCATCATCGGGATGCTCGCACCCAGGAACATCGCCGTCATCGCGACGGTGCCGGCGAACAGCCACCACCAGTCGTCAGGCGAGGCGGCCAGGCCGAACAGAGCGAGGGAGAACCAGAAGCAGATCTCTCCGAAGTAGTTCGGGTGCCGCGACCAGCCCCAGAGTCCGCGGTCCATCACCTGGCCCGGTTGGCTCTCGCGGGTGAATCGGTGCATCTGAAGGTCTGCGCCGAACTCCAGAGCCACGGCACCAAGGCCCAGCGCGCAGGCGGCGATGTCGAGCCAGCCGACGTCCTGACCCGTGTGGGTGACCGCGACGTAGATCGGCAAGGATCCCAAGAAGACCTGGAGGGTCGGGATGAGGTGGATCGCGACGAGGTCCACGATCAACGCGAATCTGCCGGCCCGCTCGCGAAACAGCGGGTAGCGCCAGTCCTCGTGATGGAGCCCGGGGAACGAGTACACCCAGTTGCCGGTCAGCCGGATCGACCAACCGAGGACCACCACAGCTACGAGGATGACGCGGGCGTCGGGGACGTCCTCGCCGGCCGAGGCCCACCAATAGAGAAGCAGGAGTGGAGGAACGACGCTCCAGTACGCGTCGTAGAAGCTGGAGTTCTTGTGCAGCCGGCTTGCAGCGAAGATGACGAGCGTCGCGAGGACGTCTGCGATCAGGGCGTCGAGCCACAGGTGAGGCGTGTCAGGTCCCCAGATCAGCCAAGCCGAAGCCACGGCGAGGGCGATGACGTACGCCGCGGCGACGCGGACGAGAGACTCTCTCTTGCTCACCGCTCGAAGGTAGTGGACCTTTCGAAGAATTGAAACATGTTCTAGTTAGCGTCAGCGAGCGAGCGTGTGGAGGAGGCCGGTGACCGCGGCCGCGGCGGCCGCGGCATCCTGGGTGCGGATCGCGTCGAAGACGGCGACGTGCACGTCGGCGATCTCGGCGGTCTCGTCGTCGAGATGGATGGTCGCGCGCAGGGTGTCCTCGAAGCCGGCGTAGAGCTCGATGAGGAGCGGGTTGTGGGTCGCGGTGACCACGCCGAGGTGGAACTCCGCGTCGGCATCCGCGAAGGCCTCGGCGTCTCCTGCTGTGACGGAGGCCGCGCGGCGTTCCATGATGGCGGTCAGGGACCGCAGGTCGTCCTCGGAGCGACGCTCGGCGGCAAGCGCCGCGGCGCGGGTCTCGATCGCATGGCGGACCTCGAGGACGTGCGCCAGGTCGACCCGGCCGACCTGGCGTCGCATCATCGCGGCGACCTCGTTGGAGGCGGCGACGTACGTCCCGTCCCCGCGCCGCACCTCCAGCACCCCGGTGTGGGCCAGTGCCCGTACGGCCTCGCGGACCGTGTTGCGACTGACGCCGAGTGCGGCGGCGAGCTCCGGCTCGGGCGGGATGCGGGCGCCGACGGCCCACTCGCCGTCGGCGAGGAGCTCGCGCATGCCGTCGATCGCCTGGTCGACCAGGGAGCGAGGCGTGGTGGTGGAGAGCGGCACGATGCCGTCCTTTCATCCAATCATCCGATGTCTGGCATCCTAGTGGGCGTGAAGTCGCGTCTCCAGTCCCGCCCCGAGTCACCGCCGTCGAACACCGCCGTTCGGTCGACGATGTGGCTGCTGATCGCGGTCCTGCTGGTGGCCGCGAACCTGCGCGGGGGCATCACGTCCCTCGGCGCCCTGCTCGACAGTCTCGACGGGCTCTCGGCCGGCACCAGGTCCTTCCTGACCTCGCTGCCGGTCCTGTGCTTCGCGGTCGTCGGCGCGACCGGGATGACACTCGCGCGCCGGCTCGGCGTGCACCGTGGCATCGGCGTCGCGCTCGGCCTGCTGGTGGCCGGTCTGCTGGTCCGGGTGATCGGTGACCCCTGGCTGCTCCTGCTCGGCACGTTCGTCGCCTGCGCCGGCATCGCGCTGGCCAACGTACTGCTGCCCGCCGTGGTCAAGGAGGGCTTCCCGCACCGGGTCGGCGCGGTCACCGGTGCCTACAGCGCGGTGATGTCCCTGGGCGCGGCGATCGCGGCCGGGGTCACGGTGCCGATCGCCCATGCTGCCGGCAGCTGGCGGGTCGGCCTCGGCGTCTGGGCGCTGCTCGCCGTCCTGGCCCTGCTGGCGTGGGTCCCGCACCTGCGCGACCACGGCCGGCGCCGCGACGGCGGAGCCCGGGTGTCGCTGTGGCGTGAGCCGGTCGCGTGGGCCGTGACCGTCGTCTTCGGCACCCAGTCGCTGTTCGCGTACGTCGTGATGAGCTGGCTGCCGAGCATCTACGCCGATGCCGGCTTCAGTCACGCGACGGCAGGGCTCCTGCTCGCGGTGAGCATCCTGGTCGGCGTACCCGTGTTCTTCCTGGCGCCGACGCTCGCGATCCGGTCGCCCCAGCAGGGCCACCTGGTCGCGGTCCTGACCGCACTGCTGGCGATCGGGTTCGCCGGGCTCTGGCTCGCTCCGGTCACCGGCGCCTGGCTCTGGGCGGTGCTGATCGGCATCGGCGGCGCGGTCTTCCCCGTGGTGCTGACCCTGTTCAGCATCCGCACCGCCACCACCGCCGGCACCACCGCACTGTCCTCGATGGCCCAGAGCATCGGCTACCTGCTCGCCGCCGGCGGCCCGTTCCTCGTCGGCCTGCTGCGCGAGTCCACCGGCTCCTGGTCGGTCCCGATCGCGCTCCTGCTGGGCCTCGCGGTCGTCCAGATCTATGCCGGGTACGTCGCGGGCCGCCCCGTCGTCATCGGAGCCGGCGCCGAGGACTGATCGCCGTTTCGAGGATCGATCGGCCGGGATCGAATACCGTGGGTGGCATGGCTACCGGGCTGTCGTCCTACACCATCGAGCCACTCGGTCCTGAGACGTGGCCGGCGTTCGATGCGCTGGTGCAGCGGCACAACGGCATCTTCGGCGGTTGCTGGTGCATCTGGTTCCATCCCGACGGTCCCGAGCGCGGCCAGGGCGCGGAGGCCAACCGGGCGCTGAAGAAGGCCTATGTCGAGCAGGGGAAGGCGCACGCCGCTCTGGTCATGGACGGGGACGAGGCCATCGCATGGGCTGAGTACGGCACCCCGGCCGAGCTGCCCACGATCCACCACCGCAAGCAGTACGACGCCACGAAGACCTCGGAGCCCGACTACCGGATCACCTGTGTCTTCGTCGACAAGCGACACCGGCGACAGGGCGTGACGGAGCTGGCGATCGCCGGTGCGCTCGATCAGATCGCGCGGGCCGGCGGCGGGCTGGTCGAGAGCTATCCGCACGACCTGACCGACCAGACCAAGAAGGTGTCCTCGTCGTTCCTCTACAACGGAACCCGTCGGCTCTACGAGCGGCTCGGCTTCACCTACGACCGGCCCAAGGGCCTGAAGAACTGCGTCATGGTGAAGACGGTCGAACCTGCCTGAGGTGGGCTGAGACTCAGGGGCGCGCGCCCCGATTCTTTGCGTTTCTGGGCAAGGAGGGGTCGATCGGCGTGACTCTGACGCCGAGCGCGGAGTGGGCGTAGCTGGCCAGCTGCTGCTCGGCCCGCTCCAGGGTCAGTGACGAGTTGTGGGCGAGCAGGTGGAGGCCGAAGGCGTCCTCGAGGGCGACGAAGTTGCGGGCGATCGCCTCGGCCGAGTCGGTGGGCGTGAAGACCCCGGTCGCGTGTCCGACCTCGAGCACGGCGACGTAGAGCGAGACCTCGCGGTCGAAGAGCAGCGTCATCAAGGTGGCGTGCATCGGGCTGCGGCTCGCGTTGACCGAGATCTCGTCGAGAACCTGGCTCAGCAGGAGGTCCTCACCTCGGGGAAGACCCGAGTACATCAGCCTGCCGAGCTTCTCGGCGGGGGAGAGGTCGCCCTCGATCGCCCGCTGTCGCGACCAGTAGTAGCGGTCGGTCGCGGCCTGGTGGGCGGCCTCGATGAGGCCGTCGAGCTCGGGGTAGTAGTAGGCGATCAGGCGCGGCGAGATGCCGGCCTCGGCGGCGATGTTCTTCATCGTGGCACCGGCCAAGCCGTGGGTGCCGATCACGGTGAGCGTTGCCGCGGTCAGGTGTTCGCGCCGAGCGGCCTGGTCCTTGCGTCGAGCCATGCTCAACCGTAACGCGTATGTGAAATCTGCGCGCGGATGATTGACACCTGGTGTGGCGGGGCTCATATTTGCGGTGAAGCGCAAAGAAAGGACTTGCACGTGCGAACCCACCAGGACTGGCTCGACCTAGCCGCCGAGGTCCGCCCACGGACGCAACCGTTCGTCGGGGGCCGTTCCGTCGACACCGCGGAGGGCTCCTTCGAGAACCGCAACCCCGCCAACGGCACCCTGCTCGCCGAGGTCGCCGACGCCGGCGCCGCGGGTGTCGACGCGGCCGTGCGCGCCGCGCGTTCTGCGTACGACGACGGCGGGTGGTCGCGGGCGGGGGTCGGATTCCGTCGCGAGCGGATGCTCCGCTTCGCCGACCTCCTCGCCGACCACGCCGCCGAGCTGGCCGTCCTGGACGCGCTCGACATGGGCAAGCGGGTCGTGGACGCCTACGACCTGGACCTGCCGTTCTCGGTGAACCTGTTCCGCTACTACGCCGAGGCGATCGACAAGATCAACGACGAGGTCGCGCCGACCCCGCCGGGCACCACCGCGCTGATCCGCCGCGTCCCGCTCGGTGTCGTCGGCGCCGTCGTCCCGTGGAACTACCCGGTGGACATGCTCGCGTGGAAGGTCGCGCCCGCGATGGCCGCCGGCAACAGCGTAGTGCTCAAGCCCGCCGAGCAGTCGCCGTCCTCGGCGCTGCGGATCGCCGAGCTCGCGGCCGAGGCCGGGATCCCCGACGGCGTCCTCAACGTCGTCCCCGGGCTGGGCGAGACCACCGGCCGCGCGCTCGGGATGCACCCCGACGTGGACGTGCTCGCCTTCACCGGCTCCACCGAGGTCGGCGCGTACTTCCTGCAGTACGCCGGCCAGTCGAACCTCAAGCAGGTCTGGCTCGAGTGCGGCGGCAAGAGCCCGCAGGTCGTCTTCGCCGACGCCGAGGACCTCGCCACGACCGCCAAGCAGACCGCCTTCGGCATCTGGTTCAACCAGGGCGCGGTCTGCTCGGCGCACTCGCGCGTGCTCGTCCAGCGCGAGGTCCACGAGGAGTTCGTCGACCTCGTCGCGAAGGAGGCCGCGGCGTACGCCCCGGGCGACCCGCTCGACCCGGCCGCCGGGATGGGCGCGATCGTCTCGCCCGAGCAGACCGACCGGGTCATGGAGTTCGTCGACGAGGCCAAGACCTCAGGAGCCCGCCTGGTCACCGGTGGCGAGCGGGTCACCCGCGACGGCAGCGACTGCTACGTCCAGCCCACCGTCTTCGACGGCGTCGACCCGGCCTCCACCCTCGCCCGCGAGGAGGTCTTCGGGCCGGTCCTGGCGATCACCGCCTTCGACACCGAGGACGAGGCCGTCGCGCTCGCCAACGACACCGCGTACGGCCTGGCCGCCTCTGTCTCGACCGGCAGCCTGAGCCGCGCGCACCGGCTCGCCGAGCGGATCCACGCCGGCACCGTGACCGTGAACGGCGTCGACGCCTTCAGCGCCTGGACCCCGTTCGGCGGGTTCAAGGGCTCCGGGTTCGGGCGCGACCTCTCGCTGCACGCCCTCGACAAGTACGTCGGTCTCAAGACCGTCTGGATCAACCACTGACCTCCAGCCCGACCAGCCAGGACACACCATGACGCAGACCAACCAGCCGACCGCCCTCGCGGCCGAGCAACAGTCACATCTCCGCAAGACGCTGCGACGCTTCGACATCGTCTTCCTGCTCATCGCCGCCGTCGTCGGCCTCGAGACCCTCGGGCAGGTCTCGCTCTACGGCGCCGAGGCGTTCACGTGGGCGCTCGTGCTCGCGGTCTTCTTCCTCGTACCGTACGGCCTGATCTTCGCCGAGACCGGCGCCGCGTTCAGCGAGGAGGGCGGGGCCTACACCTGGGTCCGGGACGCCTTCGGTCGCCCGGCCGCCGCGGTGGCCGCGATCCTGACCTGGATCACCCAGCCGGTGTGGGTCGGTGGCTCGATGGCCTTCCTCGCCGCCGAGACGGTGAGCACCTACATCACCCCGCTCGAGCACGGCTCGGTCGGCGACTACCTCTTCAAGATCGTGTTCATCTGGATCACCGTGGTCGCGGCGATCGCCAGCCTCGCCAAGGGAAAGTGGCTGCCGACCAGCGGCGCGATCCTCAAGGTCGGCCTGCTCGCGTTCTTCGTGCTGACCACGATCATCTACGCCGCTCAGAACGGCGTCGTCGACCTCAGCGGCGGCGACTTCAGCCCGACCCTGCTCGGCCTGTTCGGATCGGTGCCGATCCTGCTCTTCGCCTACCTCGGCTTCGAATCCTCCAACAGCGCCGCCGGCGAGATGGAGAACCCGGCCCGCGACGTACCGGTCTCGATCTTCCGCTCCTGCGCGACCGCCGCGGTCTGCTACCTGGTGCCGATCTTCGCGATCCTGCTCGTCGTCCCCAGCGACGACATCACCGGCATCGGCGGCCTCCTCGACGCCGTCGGCACCGTCTACTCCGTCTACGGCGCCGCAGCGGAGCCGCTGCTCACGCTCACCGCCGTCGTCTTCGTCTACATCCTGATGAGCCAGGGCGCCGCGTGGATGATCATCTCCGACCGGATGCAGGCGATGACCGCCGCCGACGGGGCCTTCTTCGGCGGGTTCTTCGGCCGCTTCCACGAGGGCCTCGGCACCCCGGTTCGGGTCAACATGCTCTCCGGCGTCGTAGCCACCGTCTTCCTGCTCGTCGCGATGCAGGTCACCGGCGACGGGGCCTCGATCTTCGGCGTCGTCCTGACCATCTCGATCTCGACCTTCCTGCTCAGCTACCTCCTGGTCATCCCGGCCGCGATCCGGCTGCGCACCCGCTACCCCGACCGCCCGCGCCCCTTCCGGGTGCCGGTCTCCGACCGCGGCTTCGCGGTGCTCGGCTGGCTGGCCTTCGCCTGGGTCCTGCTCGGCTCGTGGGTCGCGGTGTTCCCGGGCACCCTCGAGCGGCTGTTCGGCGAGGCGTACCCGTTCAAGGAGATCTGGGGCGTGAGCCAGCTGACCTTCGAGGTCTTCACGCTCGGCACCCTCGCCTGCCTGCTGCTGCTCTGCGCCGTCGGGTACGTCCGCGGCGCCCGCGTCCGCGCCGAGGTCGGCGCCCCCGTCCCGTCCGTCCCCACCGAGGAGACCACCCGATGAGCTCGTACGACATCCTGTTCGAGCCCGTGCAGATCGGGCCGTTCACCACGAAGAACCGCTTCTACCAGGTGCCCCACTGCAACGGCATGGGCTACCGCGACCCCAGCGCCCAGGCGGCGATGCGCAAGATCAAGGCCGAGGGCGGCTGGTCGGTGGTGTGCACCGAGCAGGTGGAGATCCACGCGACCTCCGACATCGCGCCGTTCATCGAGCTGCGGATCTGGGACGACCAGGACCTGCCCGCGCTCGAGCGGATCGCCGACGCGATCCACGAGGGCGGCGGCCTGGCCGGCATCGAGCTCGCCCACAACGGGATGAACGCACCGAACCAGCTCAGCCGCGAGACCCCGCTCGGGCCCGCGCACCTCCCGGTCGCCCCCGACACGATCGCGCCGGTCCAGGCCCGGGCCATGTCGCTGCAGGACATCCAGGACCTGCGCCGCTGGCACCGCAACGCCGTACGCCGCTCGCTCGAGGCGGGCTACGACGTCGTCTACGTCTACGGCGCCCACGGCTACGGCGCCCCGCACCACTTCCTCTCGCGCCGCTACAACAACCGCACCGATGCGTACGGCGGCTCGCTCGAGAACCGGATGCGACTGCTGCGCGAGCTGCTCGAGGACACCATCGAGGAGGTCGCCGGGCGCGCCGCGGTGGCCTGCCGGATCACGGTCGAGGAGGAGATCGACGGCGGCATCACCCGCGAGGACATCGAGGGCGTGCTGCGCGAGCTCGGCGAGCTGCCGGACCTGTGGGACTTCGCGATGGGCAGCTGGGAGGGCGACTCGGTCACCTCGCGGTTCGCGCCCGAGGGACGCCAGGAGGAGTTCGTCGCCGGGCTGAAGAAGCTCACCACCAAGCCGGTCGTCGGCGTCGGCCGGTTCACCTCGCCCGACGCGATGGTGCGCCAGGTCAAGGCCGGCATCCTCGACCTGATCGGCGCCGCACGGCCGTCGATCGCCGACCCGTTCCTGCCGAACAAGATCCGCGACGGCCGACTCAACCTGATCCGCGAGTGCATCGGCTGCAACATCTGCGTCTCCGGCGACCTCACCATGTCGCCGATCCGCTGCACCCAGAACCCGAGCATGGGGGAGGAGTGGCGCCGCGGCTGGCACCCGGAGAAGATCCGCGCCAAAGAGAGCGACTCCCGCATCCTGGTCGTCGGTGCCGGTCCCTCCGGCCTGGAGGCGGCCCGGGCGCTCGGGGTCCGGGGCTACGACGTCGTGCTGGCCGAGGCCGGCCGCGACCTGGGCGGCCGGGTGACGATGGAGTCCGCGCTGCCGGGTCTCGCCGCGTGGGGCCGGGTCAAGGAGTACCGCGAGGCCGTCCTCGCCGAGCTCCCCAACGTCGAGATCTACCGCGAGAGCCCGATGACGGCTGCGGACATCGTCGAGTTCGGCTTCGAGCACGTCCTCACCGCGACGGGTTCCACCTGGCGTACCGACGGCGTCGCGCGCTTCCACACGACGCCGATGCCGATCGCGGAGGGCGCCCAGGTGCTCGGACCGGACGACCTCTTCGCCGGCCGGCTGCCCGAGGGCAAGAAGGTCGTCGTCTACGACGACGACCACTACTACCTCGGCGGTGTCCTCGCCGAACTGCTCGCGCAGAAGGGCTACGACGTCTCGATCGTCACCACCGGCTCGCAGGTCTCCTCGTGGACCAACAACACCTTCGAGGTCAACCGGATCCAGCGTCGCCTGATCGAGAACGGCATCACCCGGGTCACCGACCACGCGGTGACGGCCGTCGGCCTCGGCGGCGTGACCGTACGCGACACCTACGCGGGCATCGAGCGTGAGCTCGACTGCGACGCGGTCGTCATGGTCACCGCCCGCCTGCCGAAGGAGGAGCTCTACCTCGACCTGGTGGCCCGCCGTGACGCCGGCGAGATCGCCTCCGTACGCGGCATCGGCGACTCCTGGGCCCCCGCCACGATCGCCGCCGCGGTCTGGTCCGGTCGCCGCGCCGCCGAGGAGTTCGACGCCGTCCTGCCCTCCAACGACGAGGTGCCGTTCCGCCGCGAGGTCACCCAGCTGGCCTGAGGCGCAACCACGCCAGCTGGGCACAGATCCGCACCCCGGTCTCCTCGCGAGCCCGGGGTGCGGTGCATCTCGCCCGTCCGTCCAGTGCCGAGTCGGCTCGTCCTGACCATCCCAAGCGCCGAGTCGGCGCGTTAGAACGAGCCGACTCGGCGCCGGCCGAGTTGGCGCTGCGGTCGGCCGAGTTGGCGCTTGGGTCGGCCGAGTTGGCGCTTGGGTCGGCCGAGTTGGCACGAGATGACGCTTCGACCGACCTAAGTGACGTTTCGACCGACGTAAGTGACGTCTCGGCCGACGTGCGTGACGTTTCGACCGACGTACGTGACGTCTCGGCGGGAGGGGGTCGGGCGTGGTGTGGGTTGGTTTGTCGTCGCCGGGGCGGTTGTTGGGCTGGCTTGTCCTGTCCGATCCAGGTGCCGAGTCGGCGCGTCAGAACGAGCCGACTCGGCGTGGGGTGGGTGGACGTGCGCGATGGCCCGGATCCCTGTCGGGATCCGGACCATCGGGGTGACGCCGGCTGAGCGTCGTTGGTCAGCCGAGGTCGGTCAGGAGCGGGCCTGGCGGTCGTACGCCGCGTAGCTGCGCTGCGTCGCGATGTGGCCGGCGACGTGCTTGGCGTCGTGCCACACACCCCAGATGAAGGACGAGCCTCGGCGGGAGAGCCAGGGGAGGCCGACGAAGTAGACGCCGGGCTCGGTGGAGACGCCGCGGCGGTGGGCGGGGCGGCCGTTCTCGTCGAGCGCGTCGACCTGGAGCCAGCCGTAGTCGGTCGCGAAACCGGTCGCCCAGATCACCGTGGTGATGCCGGCCTCGGCCAGGTCGACGGAGAGCAGCGGCGTGGTCGCGGCTGAAGGGCTGGGGCCGAGGTCGCGGGCCGAGGGCTCCTCGGGCAGGTCGATGCCGTTGCGGGTGACGTACTCGTCGGCGGCGTCGAGGAGGGCGAGGTAGTTGGCATCGCCCTGGGCGATGTTCTCGGCCAGGTCCTCGCGGAAGGTGAGCGTGCCGGCGTCGAACCGGTCGGTCATCCCGACGAGCTGGATCCCAAGCGCCTCGAGGGCGCGGAAGTCGACGGTGTGGCCGCCGCGGGCGCCGCTGACGGCGATCGTGACGTGCTCCGCGCCGGCGGCCGGGGTCTCCAGGTCCCACAGGCCCAGGACGCCGAGCCACCAGCAGAAGTCGCGGCCGCGGTAGCTCCGCGGGGGACGGTCGTGGGGGCCGACCGAGAGGTGGACCTGCCGGCCCGAGCGCTGCAGCTCGTCGGCGATCTGGACGCCGGAGGAGCCGGCGCCGACGACCAGGACGTTGCCCTCGGGAAGCTGGTCGGGGTTGCGGTAGTCGCTCGAGTGCATCTGCAGCGCGACCGCGCCGTCGGGGACGATCGGCGGGTAGACCGGCCGCTGGAACGGGCCGGTCGCGGCGACCACGAAGCGCGCGTCGATGACACCGTCGGAGGTCTCCACCCGGAAGCCCGGGCGGCCCTCGTGGCGGGTCACCGAGGTGACCTCGACGCCGGTCCGGATCGGAGCGGCGATCTTCTCGGCGTACGCCTCGAAGTAGGCCGCGACCTGGTCCTTGGTGGCGAACGCCTCGGCGTCGACGTCCTGGAACTCCAGGCCCGGGAACCGGTCGTGCCAGGCGGGGCCGTTGGCGACGAGCGAGTCCCAGCGCATCGTGCGCCAGCGCTCGGCGATCCGGTCGCGCTCCAGCACGAGATGGGGTACGCCGTTGTCGCTCAGGTGCTCGCTCATCGCCACGCCGGCCTGACCGGCGCCGACGACGAGGACCTCGATCTGTTCGTTGGACATACTCAGATCCTGAGCCGCCACGTTGCTCGTGTCCAACAGATGTTGTTGGCCTTACCGATCGGATCAACCGATGCAATCGTCGTCGTCGCCATTGCATCTGTTTCATTGACGGTAGTCCGCGGAAACATCTGTTGGACACATGCTCCGCGACGAGGTGGACTGGTCGTCGTGGAGACCAACAAACCCAGCAGCATCGTCGTCGGCGGACACACCCGGATCCGCCCGTTCAACACCAGCGTCACCTACCCCGAGCAGAACCTCGACAACGACCTGTGCCAGGCCGTCGTCGCCGGCAACACCGTCTACGTGCGCGGTCAGATCGGGCAGGACCTCGACACCAGCGAGTCGGTCGGCATCGGCGACGTCGAGGCGCAGACCGAGCAGGCGATGGCCAACATCAAGATGCTGCTCGAGGAGGCAGGTGCCGAGATGGAGCACCTGGTCAAGCTCACCATCTACATCGTCGACCCGCGCTACCGCGAGACCGTCTACCGGACGATCGGCCGCTGGACGAAGGGCGTACACCCGATCTCCACCGGTCTGGTGATCTCCGCCCTGGCCCGCCCGGAGTGGCTGGTCGAGGTCGACGCGATCGCGGTCATCCCCGAGGTGACGAAGTGACCTTCTCCGTCCTCGCCACCGACGGCAACGGCGCCGTCGGCATCGCCGTGACCTCCTCCAGCCCGGCCGTCGCCGCGCGCTGCATCCACCTGCGCCCCGGCGTCGGCGGCGCCTCCTCGCAGAACATCACCGACCCGCGCCTGGGCGCCGAGCTGCTCGACGCGCTCGCCTCGGGCCTCGACGCCCGGGCCGCGCTCGCGTCGGTCACCCAGGGCCGCGACCTGATCGAGCACCGCCAGCTGACGGTGCTGTCGCTGGACGGCGCCGGTGCGGCGTACAGCGGGTCCGGATCGCTCGGCGTCCACCACCACGCCGTCGCGCCCCAGGTCGTCGCCGCCGGCAACATGCTGGCGGGCACCGAGGTCGTCGACGCCGTCGTCGCCGGTTTCCAGGCCGCCACCGGTGACCTCGAGGAGCGGCTGCTCGCCGCGCTCGAGGCCGGGCTGGCTGCCGGCGGCGAAGCCGGGCCGCTGCACTCCGCGGGCCTGTCCGTCGTACGCGACGTCGCCTGGCGGGTCACCGACCTCCGCGTCGACTGGAGCGAGCGCCCGGTCGAGGAGCTCCGCGACCTGCTGAAGGTCTGGCTGCCGCAGCGCGACGACTACGTCACCCGCGGCCTCGACCCCACCGCCGCCCCGTCCTACGGGGTCCCCGGGGACGAGTGATGACCACCTCGAAGCAGTACGCGGCAACAACCGTCCGCGGCGACGCCGAGCGCCTGATCCGGCTCTCCGAGCAGCTGCACGCGAACCCCGAGACCGGCTGGGAGGAGCACAACTCCTCCCGCTGGGTCGCGGAGTCCCTCGAGGAGGCCGGGTTCACCGTGACCCCGGCCTACCTCGGCCTGGAGACCGCGTTCCTGGCGACCTTCGGCAGCGGCCCGTTCCGGCTCGGCCTCTGTGCCGAGTACGACGCCCTCCCCGGCCTCGGCCACGCCTGCGGCCACAACCTGATCTCCGCGATCACCGTCGGCGCCGCCCGCGCGCTCGCGCCGCTCGCCGACGCCGCCGGCCTGACCATCGAGGTCTACGGCACCCCCGCCGAGGAGGGCGGGGGCGGCAAGATCGAGCTGCTCGAGCGGGGTGCCTTCACCGGGCTCGACCTGGCGATGATGGCGCACCCGGCGCCGGTCGACGTCGCCGAGGCGGAGCCGTTCGCGGTGTCGCACTCCCACGTCGAGTACCGCGGCAAGGCGGCCCACGCGGCTGCCTATCCCGAGCAGGGCGTCAACGCCGCCGACGCGTTCACCATCGCCCAGGTCGCGATCGGCCTGCTCCGCCAGCAGCTGCCGCCGACCGTGCGCGTGCACGGCGTGATGACCAACGGGGGAGAGGCGCCCAACGCCATCCCCGCGCGGACCGAGGGCCGCTGGTACGTCCGCGCCGAGAGCCTCGCCCAGCTCGCGGAGACCGAGGAGAAGGTCTGGCGCTGCTTCGAGGCCGGTGCGCTCGCCACCGGCGCGAAGCTCACCGTCGAACCGGAGAGCAAGCCGTACGCCGAGTTCCGCACCTTCACGCCCGCGCTGGCGGCGTACCGGCGCAATGCCGAGGAGATCGGCCGGGTCTTCGACCCGGGCACCCCCGCTCGCCGGATGAACCGCGCCTCCACCGACATGGGCAACGTCTCCCAGGTCGTGAACGCGATCCACCCCTACGTCGGCATCAACTCCGGGACCGCCCTCAACCACCAGCCCGAGTTCGCCGCGCACTGCGTGGGCGGGGACGCCGAGAAGGCGCTCCTCGACGCCGCCACCGCGCTGGCCTGGACCGCGCTCGACGTCGCCGAGGAGGCGACCGCACGATGACCACCATCGACGCCCCACCGACCCGCACCGAGCACGACTCGCTCGGCCCGTTCGAGGTCCCGGCGACCGCGTACTGGGGCGTGCACACCGCCCGCGCGCTGCAGAACTTCCCGATCAGCGGCACCACCGTCGGGCGCCACCGCTCGCTCGTCGCCGCCCTCGGCGCGGTCAAGGTCGCCGCCGCGCGCGCCAACCACGAGCTCGGCCTCCTCGACGACCGTCGCCACGATGCCATCGTGGCCGCCGCGCAGGAGGTCTGCGACGGGGCCCTCGACGACCAGTTCGTCGTCGATGTGATCCAGGGCGGCGCCGGCACCTCGACCAACATGAACGCCAACGAGGTCGTCGCCAACCGGGCGCTCGAGATCCTCGGCCTGCCGTTCGGCAGCTACGACGAGATCCACCCGCTCGACCACGTGAACCGCTGCCAGTCGACCAACGACGTCTACCCGACCGCCGTCCGGCTCGCCCTGGTCGGCGCGATCGACCGCCTGGTCGAGGCCACCGAGGCCCTCGCCGACTCCTTCGCCCGCAAGGCGGCCGAGTTCCGCGCGGTCCCCAAGATCGGCCGTACGCAGCTCCAGGACGCCGTCCCGATGACGGTCGGCCAGGAGCTCGGCGCCTTCGCCATCACGCTGCGCGAGGAGCTGGCCCGGCTGGCCGACTCGCGTGTGCTGCTGTGCGAGATCAACCTCGGTGCCACCGCGATCGGCACCGGGATCACGGCCCACCCCGACTACCGCCGCCTGGCCGTCCAGCACCTCGCCGAGATCACCGGGCTGCCGGTCGTCGGCGCCGGAGACCTCGTCGAGGCGACCAGCGACACCGGTGCGTTCGTGCAGGTCTCCAGCGTGCTGAAGCGGATCGTCGTCAAGGCCTCCAAGATCTGCAACGATCTCCGGCTGCTCAGCTCGGGTCCGCAGGCCGGGCTCGCCGAGCTCCAGCTCCCCGCCCGCCAGGCCGGGTCCAGCATCATGCCCGGCAAGGTCAACCCGGTCATCCCGGAGATGGTCAACCAGGTCGCCTTCTGGGTGATCGGCAACGACCTCACCGTCACCATGGCGGCCGAGGGCGGCCAGCTCCAGCTCAACGCGTTCGAGCCGGTGATGGCCCACGGCCTGCTCCAGGGCTTCACCTGGACCGCAGCGGCCTTCGACTCGCTGCGGGAGATGTGCGTCGAGGGGATCACCGTCGACGCCGCCAAGCTCGCCGCCGCTGCCGCCGGCAACGCCGGCCTCGCCACCGCCCTGACCCCGCTGCTCGGCTACGCGAAGTCCGCGGAGATCGCCAAGGCCGCGCTGAGCGGTGGAGGTGCGGTGCGAGATCTCGCCCTCGCCACCGGCGGTCTCGACCCTGCCGTCCTCGATGCGCTGCTGCGACCCGAGACGCTCGCGAACCTGGACGCGTCCGGAGTCGAGGGGGCGAACGGCGTGAATAGCGCGAACGGCGCGAAACGGGAGTGACTTCCGGCAGGATGGCCCGCATGGCCGAGCCGTCCTTCACCCTGACGCAGCTGCGCTACTTCGCCGCGGCTGCGGAGCTGGGCTCCATGACCGCCGCGTCACGGCAGCTCGTGGTCTCGCAATCGGCCGTCTCGACGGCCGTCGCGCAGCTGGAGAAGGAGCTGGGTGTCCAGCTCCTCCTCCGCCACCACGCGCGCGGCCTGACCCTGACGGCGGCCGGCGAGGAGTTCTACCGCGAGCTGCGCAGCTACCTCGTGCACACCAGCGAGCTGGTCGAGGTGGCGCGCTCCGCCGGTCAGGCGCTCGTCGGCGACCTCACGATCGGCTGCTTCACCACCCTGGGCCCGTTCGAGCTGCCGCGGCTGCTGGCCGCCTGCGAGGCCGACCACCCCGGCATCCACGTCTCCGTGGTCGAGGACGAGCATGCAGCGCTCAAGAACGCGCTGCGCTCGGGCAGCTGCGAGCTGGCGCTCATGTACGGCTACGACCTCGACGACGACATCGACCACGTCCAGGTCGGCCTCGCGGCGCCGTACGTCCTCGTCGGCAAGGGCCACCGGCTGGCGCGCCGCAAGAAGGTCGCCCTCGCCGAGCTCGAGGAGGAGCCGATGGTGCTCCTGGACCTGCCGCACAGCGGCCAGTACTTCGAGCGGCTCGTCGAGTCCACCGGCTTCCGCCCGCAGATCCGCCACCGCAGCGCCGGCTTCGAGACCGTCCGGGCGATGGTCGCCAACGGCCAGGGGTGGTCGGTCCTCAACCAGCGCCCGGCCAGCGAGACGACGTACGACGGTGCGCAGATCGTGACCCTGGAGATCAGCGACCCGGTCGAGCCCCTCGAGGTCGTGCTGGCCTCGATGAAGGGCGTACGCCTCACCGCCCGGGCCCAGGCCTTCGTCCGCTCCTCGGGCCGGGCAGCACGACGGCGGGAAGGCCGCTGACGCGACCTCCCCGCCGTGGGAGTGCTGGGTGCCTCAGGCGTGCGAGGCGAGCGCCAGCTCGCTCGGGGCGAGCTTGCGGCCGCGCGCGAGCAGGTAGTAGATCGGCGCGGTGGCGACCAGGCCGATGATCCAGCTCAGGTCGGCGCCGTCGAGCTTGTCCGCGACCGGCCCGGTGTAGAGCGGCGTCGCCATGAACGGGATCTGGACGACGATGCCGATCACGTAGGCGAGGATCGCCTGGCCGTTGAAGCGACCGTAGATGCCGCCGTCGGCCGCGAAGATCGAGTCGAGGTCGTAGTTGCCGCGGTGGATCAGGTAGAAGTCGATCAGGTTGATCGCGGTCCACGGGACCAGCACGACGAGCAGCGCGAGCACGATGTCGACGAAGTGCGAGATGAAGTTGCCGGAGACGCCGATGGCGAAGTACGTCGAGGCGGCCATCACCAGCAGCGACAGCACCACGCGGCTGCGCGCGGTCGGGATCCAGCTGGCGAGGAAGGTCTGCACGCAGGTGATCATCGAGAGCACGGTGCCGTAGAGGTTGAGCGCGTTGTGGCTGATCACCGAGAGCAGGAACAGGATGAGCAGCGGCGTACCGAACGCACCGGTGGTGTCGCGGACCCCGGTCATCACCTCGACGCCCGGCTTCATCGCCAGCGCCACGATCGCGCCGAAGACGAACGGCAGGATCGAGCCGAGGGTGCAGCCGAGGTAGGTGGCGGTGAAGGTCGCCTTCACCCCGACGCTCGCCGGCAGGTAGCGCGAGTAGTCCGAGACGTACGGCGCGAACGCGATCTGCCACAGGGCACCCAGCGACACCGTCGCGAGGAACCCGGCGGTGCTGTAGCCGCCCTGCGTCCAGAAGCCCGCGGGCACGCCGGCGACGAAGATCGCGACGGTGCCGAGCACGATGCCGATGCCGAGGACCCAGGTGGCGACCTTGTTGAGCGAGTGGATCACCTTGTAGCCGATCACGGCGATCAGGCCCGAGCCGAGCGCGCCCAGAACGATGCCCGCCTCGACCGGGATCGGATCGGCGATGCCGTGCAGCGACTGGCCCGCGAGGACGATGTTGGAGGCGAAGAAGGCCAGGTACATCACGGCCGCGATCACCACGACGATCAGTGCCCCGTAGGAGCCGAACTGGCCGCGGCTCTGGATCATCTGCGGGATGCCCATCTGCGGGCCCTGGGCCGAGTGCAGCGCCATGAAGACGCCGCCCACGAGGTGGCCGACCACGATGGCCACGACGCACCAGAACAGATCGAGCCCGAAGACGGTGACGCCGGCGGCACCGGTGACGACGGGCAGGGGAGCGATGTTCGTCCCGAACCACAGGGTGAAGAGGTCGCGTACCTTGCCATGGCGGTCCTCGGGTGGGACGTAGCCGATGGTGTGCTTCTCGACGACTGGCTGGTCTGGCATGTTTTCATTCTCCAAAGGGTGTGAGGCGCACCACCAATGGTCGTGACCCTCGGGTTCCTCTGGCAAACGAATCCTTTTGGCTTAATGCATCGGCAGAATCGATGACTGCGGGAACGGGGTGGCCGGCTGCAGCGATCCGGTGCCCCGGAATCCTGGTTACCGGAGGAGCTTCACCGAGTTGATCGGTGTGATCGAACCCTCCCAGACCTGCCCGGCGGGGATGGTGATCGCACAGTTGGTGCCGCCGTACCCGTAGCACAGCTGGACTCGGGCACCGCCCCACTGGCAGTTCACGACTCGCCGCTCGCCGAACTCGTTGGTGAGGTTGTAGGAGCCGTAGTTGTACCACCGGTGCTGGTTCACCCAGCGCCCGATCTTGATCGGCGCGGACGGGTCGTCGACCACATAGACCTGCATGTAGGCGTTGCCGTCAGGCGCCGCGGCGCAGCCGGGATCGACGTACATCGCCGAAGCCGAGGGGGCCGTGGCGACGGTGAGGCCGAACGTGGCAAGAGCCCCGAGGAGGGCCGCCAGGGTGTAGTGAGCGATGCGTGTCTTCATGGGGCCACTATCTGGTCGTCGGCTGTCAGATATCTGTCACGGTCGTACGTGGGACGCCTTCGGGCGGCCGTCATTACGCCGAAGCGCTATCGCACACCTTCGTTGCTTGCGGTGGTAGTGCACAGACGACCGCCGAATGGACCGGTCATCTAGATTGACGGAGTGAGGATCACGGTCGTACGCGGCGACATCACCGAGCAGCAGGTCGACGCGGTCGTGAACGCCGCCAACTCCTCCCTGCTGGGCGGGGGAGGGGTCGACGGGGCGATCCACCGGCGAGGCGGCCCGGCGATCCTCGAGGAGTGCCGACGGCTGCGGGCCGGGCACCTCGGTGGTGGGCTGCCGGTCGGCGAGGCGGTCGCGACGACCGCCGGCGACCTGCCCGCGCGGTGGGTCATCCACACGGTCGGCCCGGTCCACACCGACTGCGAGGACAACATCGGGCCGCTGGCCTCGTGCTTTCGCGAGTCGCTGCGGGTGGCCGACGAGCTCGGGGCGCGCACGGTGGCCTTCCCGGCGATCTCGACCGGTGTCTACCGCTACCCGCTCGAGGAGGCCGCGTACGTCTCCTTGTGGACCCTCGCCCGGACCCCGACCTCGGTCGACGAGGTGCGTGTCGTGCTCTTCGACCAGAAGGCGTACGACATCTTCGACCGCGCCCGCGAGGCCCTCGAACCCTCGGACGCCCAGGTCGAGGCCTGGCTGCGGAGCCTGCCCGACGCGACGTGGCTCGAGCTCTTCGACGCTGCTGATGCGCTGACGGACGAGGACCGTGACGTCGCCCGGCCTGTCTACCCCGACCGCGTCCGCAGGCTCTATCGATCGCTTCCGGGGGCGTCGGTCGACTGGATGAAGTGGATGCGCGGGAATCCGCTGGTCTCGGATCCTTCGATGCTTGCCGGCGCGCCGGTTGCTGATGCTGCTCGGTTGGCGACCGTGTACGTCCGGGGTGAGAGGTTCAACGATGGTGTGTTCGGGCGGGCGGTTCAGGATGGTTCTGTTGACGCGGTCGTCCGTCGGTTGCGGGTGTGGGTTCGTCAGGGTGGCTGTTGAGGGGCTGTTGTTTCGTGGTTGGGGTGAGCCGCCGACCCTTGCTTTGAGGGTGTTCTCGATCTGGTCCGGCGTCAAGGACGCCCTTCGGGCGCCGGCTTCGCCGGCCGCTTCGCGGTCCTGGACTCCGGACCAGATCGAGAAAAGATTTGGCTGGCTATCGGGGCGGCGGCCCGGGTGTGGCGCAGCGGAAACCTTCCGGGATTGGTGGGGCTTGTGGGGGTGTTGGGTGGCCCTTCGGGCCACTTACCATCCACAGAAGCGAGGTCGTTCGCTGACCGCGAAACTGGCTTCTGACCTGCACCTATAGGTGGCTAGGTATCCCTTGAAAGCGTAGAATCAGACCCATCACGACACGCCCCGCCTATGGGGGAGGGATCACGATGAGTCTGGACCGCGACGTCGACCACTGGGGCAGCCACCCCGGTGATGCGATCGACACCGCTCTGGCCGCTATCGAGTCCTCCCTCCATGACCTACTTGCGAGTGATCCGGTCTATTGGCGCACCAGCCAGAAGAAGGATCTGCTGACCAGGTTGGAGACGATCCAGACCCAGCAGGCCGCATTGCGGCTGCGAGTGCTGGCCACGGCCGGTGACATCGCCGAAGAGACCGGTGACCGGGACGCCTCTGCCTGGATGCGTGCCGAGCTCTTGGTCGACAAGGCCGTGGCCCGGTCGCAGATCAAGCTCGCCACCAAGGTCGCCCAGTACGAGCTCGTCGCCGACGGTCTCGCCCAGGGTGTGGTCTCCCCGGACAAGGCCCGGGTGATCACGAAGGCGTTGGACAAGATCGAGGCCGACCCGGTCGCTAGCGCCGAGGACCTGGTCCTGGCCGAGAAACTGCTCGTGGACTACGCCACCAGGCTGACCGCGAACGAGTTGGCGATCATGGGCAGGAAGATCCTGGCCGAGATCGACCCGGCCCGGTTCGAAGACGCCGAAGCCCAGGCCCTCCTCGCTGAGGAGGAACGCGCCCAGCAGAGGACCGCGTTGCGGGTGTGGGACAACCACGACGGCACCGTCGGGTTCGACGGTGTCTTGCCGGTCTCGGTCGGGATGCGGTTCAAACGGCTGGTCGAGGCCTATGCCCAGCCCCGCAAACAACAGCTCGTCGACAAGGGTGCCCCGCTGCCGCGGTGGGAACGACTCATGGGCCAGGGGTTCTCGCGGCTGCTGGAGACCATCGACCCCACCACCCTGCCCCGCCACGGCGGCGACGCCACCGTGGTCAACGTCGTCATCTCCCTCGAGGAGCTTCGCAAAGACCTCGGCACCGCCACCCTGGGCTATGACGAGACCAACGGCACCACCATCACCGCCGCCGAAGCCCGACGGATGGCGTGCAACGCCACCATCATCCCCTGGGTGCTGGGCGGTGACGGTGAGGTCCTCGATGCCGGCCGAGCCAGCAGGTTCTTCCAACCCATCCAACGCAAAGCACTCCGACTGCAGGCCAAGTGCTGCCAAGCCGAGGGCTGCGACATGCCACCGGAGTGGTGCGACGCCCACCACCTCGACCCCTGGGCAGCGGGCGGGAAGACCGACCTGAAGGACGGGGCGTTGTTGTGCCAGCATCATCACCGCCTGGCGCACGCCCCGGCGTATGTCCATGAGCGGTTGCCGGATGGCACGATCCGATTCACCCGCCGGCCCTGACTGCGCCGTCGGATACCCGCCGGAAGTCGTCCGCGTCGGACCCTAGGTTCGAGGCATGAGTACGCATGTCGACATCGATCCGGCCATCCTCTACTTCGGCACGCCGGTGGTGGTGCTCTCGACACTCAACGAGGACGGCACCACGAACCTGATGCCGATGTCGTCGGTCTTCTGGCTGGGACGTACGGCGGTGCTCGGGATCGGGGCGTCGTCGCAGACGGCGCTCAACGTGCGGGAGCGGCCGGAGATCGTCCTCAACCTCCCGAGCGTCGACCTGGTCACCGAGGTCGACCGGCTCGCGCTGAGCACGGGCAACGCAGCGATGTCGGCGGCGAAGGCGGAGCGGGGATACGTGCACGTGTCGGACAAGTACGCACACGCCGGGCTGACCGCGTACGGCTCGGACACCGTGCTGCCGACGTCGGTCGCGGAGTGTCCGGTGCACATCGAGGGGACGGTGCGAGCGTTGCACGAGCTCGGGGAGCCGAAGTTGCTGGCGGTGGAGGTCGCGGTGACCGCGGTGCGGGTTGCGCCCGATCTGCGCCTCGAGGGTCATCCCCACCGGATCGACCCGGATCGCTGGCGGCCACTGGTGATGAGCTTCCAGCAGTTCTACGGGCTGGGGGAGCGGGTCCATCCGTCGCGGCTGGCGAGCATCGACGAGGAGCTCTACCGGTGACCGGCGCCGGATCGACACGTCCGAGCGCAGGAATGTGGTGCGGGTCGACATAGACCTGTGGTGACCGTCACATCTACCGTCGATCTGCCTGCCGGGAGACGGCGGGCGGGGCTCCCACAGGAGGATCGGTCATGCGTCTCGGGTCACGGATCTCGTCCAGGTTTCGGCAGCTGCGGCAGCAACGGATCGGCGCCGCGATCGCGGGCCTCGGACTGGTGCTGGCGGGCGGAGCGGTCGTGGCGGTCGCCTCGGCCGAGAGCTCGACGGCCGCGGCGGGGACGTGGTCGGCTCGGACAGCAGGCGGGATGACGACCCAGCTGTACGTCCCCGGCACCGCGCCGACGCTCGGCACCGGGCGCGCGCTCATGGTCAGTCTGCACGGCTGCGTCCAGACCTCGGCCGCTCTCCGCGACGGCGGCAACTGGGCAGCGACCGCGGATGCGCGCGGCATGGTCGTGGCGATCCCCGCGGCGCCGAATGGCGGCGTACTCCTCGGGTGCTGGGACTACTACGACAGCAACCACTCCCGGACCTCGCCGGGGCGGCACGACGACAACCTCCTCCAGCTGGTCAGCGACCTGCTGGCCGACCCGGCGCTCGACATCGACCCCGACCAGGTCTATCTGTCCGGGCTGTCCTCGGGCGGCGGCGAGACGATGGTGATGGGCTGCCTCGCGCCCGACGTGTTCGCCGGGATCGGGATCAACGCCGGCCCCTCGGTCGGGACGACGTCGGGGCAGATCGGGTCCGTGGCGGTGACGCAGTCGCAGGTGACCAACACCTGCCGGACCTTCGCCGGCTCCGCTTCCTCGGGGTTCGGCAGCCAGGTCACCTCGGTGATCTACGGCTCCAACGACACCACCGTCGCGCCCGGCTACAACACCCTGAACGCGCAGGTCATGGCCGGGATCTACGGCGCCTCGTCACAGTCCTCGTTCTCCCTGTCCGGGCTGGCCGGGAACAACAAGGCCGGCTCCGGCACGCTCTGGTCGGACGGCAACGGTCCGCGGGTGTCCTTGATCCAGAACACCGGGATGGGACACAACTGGCCGGCCGGCGGCGGCCCCGGGGGCTCGTACGTCACGACGAACTCGATCGACTACCCGGCGTACGTCACCGACTTCTTCTTCGACAACAACCGCCGGGTCGAGCGGGGCACGGAGCCGACCGACCCGCCGACGGATCCGCCGACGGAGGAGCCGACCGACCCGCCGACCGAGCCGGGCCTCTACTGCGGCTCGGCGACCAACGCCCAGCACGAGGCTGCCGGGCGAGCCCACTCGTACGGCACCAACCCCTACAACCCCTTCTACGCCGAGGTCTCGGAGGACTACCTGGGTCAGGGCGACGCCACCGTGACGACCCTCCAGGAGTCGGCGGGCGGCCGCTTCGACGTGGTCACGGCGTGCTGACGTACCTATCAGGTACGTGTCAGGAGTAGCCACACCAGGTAACCGACGTAGGTGGCGACGAACAGCCCGCCCTCTGCTCGGGTGATCCGGGCGCCGCTCACGAGAACTGGCAACGCGGCCGCCATGGCGGCCACGAGGAGGACGAGATCGGCGTTGAGCACCTCCTCGGAGACTGGAACGCCGTTGGGTGCGATCAGGACGGTCAGACCCAGTACTGCCGCGATGTTGTAGATGCTCGACCCAAGGAGGTTGCCGATCGCGATATCCCGGTTACCCCGAATGGTCGACATGATGGTGGTGATGAGCTCGGGTGCGGACGTGCCTATCGCGATGATCGTGAGTCCGACGACCGCGTCGCTGATGCCTAACGCGTTGGCGGCGGACACGGCCCCTTCGACGAGCAGTTCGGCGCCGAGGACGACCAACGCGAGCCCGAGCACGAGTGACAGACCGATGCGTGTCAGCCGTTGCTCCGAGGACGCCGAGACACTGCCTGTGTAGTCCTCCTGGACGTCCGTCGTCTCACGGCGGCTGACATACAGCAGACCTAGTGTGTAGGCGACTGCGCCCGCCACGAGGAGGGCGCCGTCGAGACGAGTGAGAATGCCGTCGAGGGACAAGAGGTAGAGGACGAGCGTCGAGGCGATCATCGCGGGCAGGTCGAACTTGAGCGTTCTTCGGTCGATCGCGATCGGGATGAGCAGGGCGCTGAGTCCGAGGATGAACAGAAAGTTCAGGAGGTTGGTGCCGACTATGTTGCCGACCGCGAGGTTGGGGCTGTCGTTCACCGCCGCGTCGATCCCGATGGCGAGCTCGGGCACGCTCGTGCCGACCGACACGACAGTCAGCCCGATGATGATCGGGCGAACTGAGAGCCTGGTGGCCAGGCCGGTCCCGGCACGGACGACGAGTTCTGCACCTCCGAGAAGGGCGAGCAGCCCACCGACGACCAGCAGGGCGTCAGACATTGACGGACCAGCGAGTGCGGCTGGAACAGATCGCCATGAACAATCCTTAGCACACCGCGACCGTGCTGCGCCGCCACTCCAGTCCGGCGTCGTGACCGTCGAACTCAACTATTCGGGCAGAGCTCTGCGAACGAATGGGCGACGTGTGATCTCCCTCGATTTCAGTGCGACCTGGTTTATGCTCATACAGCATCAGCGCGGCACGTCAAGTCCTCGACTCTGGTGAGGCTTGCATCCACACCCACGAGACCGCGCCGCCGCGCACAGTCTGGGATCCCTGGGGGTGAGCTCAGTGTCGAAGGAACGCGTGGTCCGTGGTCGCCAGCCCTCCTTGATCGATTCCCTCCTGCCCTTGGCGGCCCTGGCGCTCCTGATCGGCGGAGCGCTCACGCTGTTCGGCCTCGACGCCCTTGACGGGCCGATCCAAGTGGCGCTGATGCTCTGTTGCGCGATCGCTGCGTTGATCGCGATGAAGAACGGACACGACTTCGCCGCCGTCCAGGAGACCGGCAGAGGCGCACTGGCCTCGGTGACCAGCGCGATCTTCATCCTGCTGGCGGTGGGCGCCCTGATCGGCGTGTGGAACCTCAGCGGCACCATCCCGACGCTGGTCTACTACGGGATCCAGATCCTCTCCCCGGGCTGGTACTACGTCGCCACCGCCGTCATCTGCGGGGTGGTGGCGCTCTGCATCGGCAGCTCGTGGACCACCGCGGCCACGATCGGCGTCGGACTGGTCGGCATCGCCGGCTTGATCGGGGTGTCCCCGGAGATCACCGCCGGCGCGGTGATCTCCGGCGCCTACCTCGGCGACAAGACCTCACCGCTGTCGGAGACGACGATCCTGACCGCGCAGATCGTCGGTGTCGACGTACACGAGCACATCCGCCGCCAGGTCTGGACGTCGGTGCCGGCGTTCCTCATCGCGCTCGTCGTGTTCACGGTTCTCGGTGTCACCGGATCCGACACGGTCAGCCAGGCCGAGACCGACTCCGACCTGTCCCGCCTCGACGAGGTCTTCTGGATCACGCCGCTCGCGCTGCTGCCCATAGTACTGCTGGGGTATCTGTCGATCCGGAAGGTGCCGGCCTCGATAGCCCTGCTCGCGTCCACCCTGTTCGCCGGAGTGCTCGGCGCCCTCCTGCAGCCCGGCGTGTACGCCGACTTCGTTGCCGGCGCCGGGAACGTCGTCGTGGAGTCGGTCAAGGCGGTCTGGCTGGCGATGGCAAACGGCTTCTCGATCGCCACCGGCATTCCCGATGTCGACCGGCTGCTCTCGCGCGGTGGCATGGACAGCATGCTGCTGACGATCTGGCTGATTCTCGGGGCGGTCACGTTCGGGGCGTTGCTGGAGGAGTTCGGACTGATCGACCGACTGGTGCAGCCCATGATCCGGGCCGCGCGGTCGACCGGGCGCCTGTTCCTCACCGTGTTCGCCTGCGCCTTCGGGCTGAACGTGGTCGCTGGTGACCAGTACATCGCGCTGGTGCTGCCCAGCCGGATCTTCCGTGCCGAGTTCGCCCGCCGTGGGCTCGCGCCGACGAACCTGTCCCGGCTCGCCGCGGACAGCGGCACGGTCACCTCGCCACTCGTCCCGTGGAACTCCTGCGGCGCCTTCATGGGCGCAACTCTCGGCGTCTCCACGCTGCTGTACCTCCCGTACGCCGTCTTCTGCTACGCCAGCCCCGCGCTGAGCGTGCTGTACGGCGTCACTGGCTTCCGCGTCGAAAAGATCGAGCCGACACAACTCGAGGAGAAGGAATGAGCACGAAGACCGAGACGGCGCCGACGGCCGTCGCGAAGATGAGCCTGCCCACGCTGACCGCGATGGCCGGCCGGCGGACCACGGACGCCCTGGTGCTCGGGGCCGTCCTCGTCCTCGTTCTCGGCGTGCTCACCGGCTGCGGGAGCTCCGGTGACACGTCGGGCGAGGAGCCGACCACGACCGCAGGGGAGTCGCCGGCGGCGGTGGACGCAGCGGCCCTCGAGGGGGCGACGTACGAGTCCACGTCGGTGGAGGGCCACGACCTGGTCGAGGGGTCGACCATCCAGCTGGCGTTCGAGGACGACACGATGTCGGTTTCGGCCGGGTGCAACACCCTGTTCGGCTCGTACGCCGTGACCGACGGGACGCTCGCCTGGACCGGGCCACCGGCCAGCTCGATGATGGCCTGTTCACCGGAGCTGGACGAGCAGGATCGGTGGCTGACCGACCTGTTCACCAACGGGATGCAGGGCACGGGCGACAAGACCACCCTGACCCTGACCGACGGAACCGTCACGATCCAGTTCGCCAGCACCTCCGCCCCACCCCTCGACACCCTGCTCGGCAAGGTCTGGACGGTCGTCGGCACGATCGCCGACGGTGCGACCGCGCGGCTCCCGGTGAACACGCGCCGCCCGTGGCTGACCGTCGGTGGGGATGGGCTCTCCCGCCTCTTCACCGGCTGCAACAGCGGACGCACGACAGTGCGGGTCGTGGACGACCAGATCGCCTTCGGCCCCGCCACCGTGACACGCGGCAGTTGCCAAGGGGCCGCGCGACTCAACGAGGAGGCCGTCCTCGCGGTCGTCGACGACCAGACCACCGACCACGTCGAGTTCAACGGGAACGTGCTGATCGTGACCGTCGGCGACAAGGGGCTCGTCTTCCAGATCCGCTGACGCCCGTCCGGCGTGGCTGACGTACGCTTCTTCTCCCGACGAGAACGAGGTGCAGCATGACGGCGAGCAGGTCCGCTCGAGAGCGGAAGGCAGCCGCGCAGGCCGGGTCCCTGGCCACCGTGAAGATCGACCTCGACGCGCAGGAGCAGTTCGTCTACAAGATCACCTGCACCGAGTGCGTCGTCAGGGACAGGATCAAGTGGGCGACCTATCGCGCCGGTGAGGACAACGGCTTCATGGCGGCGATGGACCGCTGGATCTTCCATCTGACGCAGAAGCATCCCGAGGCGGACGCGCCGTGCCTGAAGTTCCTGCCCGAGGCTGAGCAGCGGCTGCAGGAGCGACGGGAACGGCGCTCGTCCGACTGAGGGTCTCAGCCCCTCAGGGCGGCGGCCTTGATCTCCTCGAACTGCTCGCCCATCCGGGTGGCGAGGGCCTCGGCGGCACGCAGCGGGCGGACCATCACCTTGAAGTCGACGATCCGGCCCTCCTCATCGTAGGTGAGGAAGTCGCAGCCGTTGAGGTCGAGATCGTCGACCTTGGCGGTGAACTCATAGGCGTGGTGGGTGCCGTCGTGGATCTCGCGCACGTAGGTGAAGTCCTCGAACACCTTCACCACGGCGCGCAGGATCGCTGAGGTGATCGCCCGGCCGGGGTAGGGCTTGAACGCGACCGGGCTGGTGAACACGACGTCGTCGGCGAGCATCGCCTCCACGGCGTCCATGTCCTTGGCCTCGATCGCCTCACGGAAGGTGGTCATCTGGGCTCCTCCTGGGTCGGGTGATGGAGGAGAGCCTAGAGGGACGGGTGGCGCGAGGTGTTCTGCGGCAGGCTCCGGTCCCGGCTGTCGAGGGCGTAGCCGAGCGCGATCCCGACCGCCGCGGGAGCGAGGACGAGGCCGGCGACGAACGGAGTCAGGTACCGCAGGTCGCTCCACAGGACGCCGAGGTCTCGGCCCTCCTCGAACCAGATCTTGAGCGGTCCGCTGAGACCGACCACGAGGGCGACCACGGCCCAGCGCACGAACACGGGCGGCAGGACGGTCGAGTGGTAGCCGTCCCACAGACCCCAGGCCCCGGAGACGACGATCAGGGCCGCGAAGTAGATCAGGCCGGCACCGATGTCGGCGTCCTCGGTGGGGAAGAAGTTGGTCATCACGATCGAGTAGAGGAGGCTGGCGCCGAGGATCGCGCCGAGACGTACGAGGAGCTTCATGTCCCCAGCCTCCCCGATCGAGGCGCCGGGCGCATGAGTGCGAGTACTCATCCGGTTAGATTCGAGGCGTGAACAGCTCAGCGGGTCGGCGTGCTCTGGTGGTCGGTGCGGGGATCGGCGGGCTCACCGCGGCGCTCGCGATGTCGCGCGTGGGGTGGCAGGTGAGCGTGCTGGAGCGCGCCCCGGAGCTCGGCGAGGTCGGGGCCGGCCTCTCGATCTGGCCGCGGGCGTGGAAGATCCTCGCCGATCTCGGGGTCGCGGATCGCCTCGTGGACGGGACCCGGCCGGCGATCCAGGCCGGCCTGCGGCGGCCCGACGGTCGCTGGCTGGCGAAGGTGGGTGCCGACGCCGCCGAGCGGACCCCGGTGATGGTGCACCGGGCCCGGCTGCACGAGGCGCTGGTGGCCGAGCTGGGGACGCGCGACGGGATCGAGGTACGCACCGGGGTGACCGTCACCTGTCTGGCTGATCTCGACGACGTCGACGCCCGCGGCCCGGCCGACGTGGTGGTCGCCGCCGACGGGATCCGCAGCACGATCAGGAACGAGCTGCACCAGCGCGATGACGTACGTTATGCCGGCTACACCGCCTACCGCGGCGTGACCGCGGAGCCGGTGCCGGGAGAGGCCTCGACCACTGGTGGGGAGACCTGGGGGACCGGGGTGCGCGTCGGCCACGTCCCGCTGGTGGATGGCCGGACCTACTGGTTCGTGACCGCCAACCGGCCGGCGGGGGAGACGAGCGGGGACCACCACGCCGACGTCACCGCGCTGGTCGGCGACTGGCACGAGCCGATCCCGCAGCTGTTGGCGGCGACCCCGCCGAGCGCCGTGCTCCGCGGAGACATCTGCGATCTGCGGCTGCCGCTGAGGCGGTTCGACCACGGGCGGGTCGTGCTCCTCGGTGATGCCGCGCACGCGACGACCCCCAATCTCGGCCAGGGTGCCTGCGCCGCGATCGAGGATGCCGCCGTGCTGGCCGCGCAGCTCGCCGGCCACGCCCGCATCGAGAGCGCGCTGGTGGCCTACGACCGCACCCGACGGCCCGCGACTCAGCGGCTGGTGCGGGTATCCCGGCTGGTCGGGGTGCTCGGCCAGGTCGAGAACGGCCCGGTGGTGGCGGTTCGTGATGCCGGCCTCGCGGGGCTCGGCGCGGTCGCGGGGCTGCTGAGCAGGTAGGTCGGCGTCACAGTAGTGGGGCCACCGGTGTCTGGATGGCCATGACGACCACCTATCTCACTGTGACCCTGATCGCCTCGATCGCCGCGCTCGGCGGGGCGGTGCTCAACCTGACCGGTCATCGGATACCCGTGACCGAGGCCCGACGGCTCTCGGTGCCGATGGAATGGTTGAGGTTCCCGATCGGGGTGTCGTACGCACTGGGCTTCCTCGGTCTGCTTGTCGGCGTGGCGGTGCCGGCGGTCGGGATCGTCGCCGCCGCGGGTTTCGTGGCCTTCTTCGTGCTCGCGATCGGCGCGCACCTGCGGGTGGGGGACCGCAGCCTGGGGCGCGCCGGGGCCGGTCTCGCACTGGCGTCGGCGACGCTCCTCGTCACCGCCGCGTGGGCGGCGGGGCGGGACGATCTCGGCGGGGTCGTGTCTGCGTACGTCAACGAGCTGCCGGACCCGTGGTGGCCGGTCGTAGTGCTCGCGGTGATCCAGATCGGCGACGCGGCGATGTGCTTCAAGCCGGTCGGCTTCATCGCCCGGTGCTTCACCGACGTCGGGCTGCCGCGGGCGCTGTGGCCGGTGATGCCGTGGGTCAAGGTCGCCGCCACCGCCGGCCTGGTCGCCGGGCTGTGGGTGCCGTACGTCGGGGCGCTGACCAGCGCTGCGCTGGTGGTCTACTTCGTCTGCGCCGTCTCGGCGCACGTCCGGGCCCGCGACTTCGGCCGCAACCTCGCCCTCAACGCCACGTTGTCCCTGGTCATGTGCGTGGCCGTGTTCGTCTTCTGCTTCCTGCGCTGAGCCGGGCCGCGCCGGGCGGTGGACCCCGATGTCACTCCTCGGAGTGACTCCTGACGTGGTCGAGCAGGTCGGCGGCTGCCGAGGTGAAGCGGTCGACCTCCTCGCCGCTGTCACAGGTGCACAGCACGATCGTCACCTCGCCGGCGCGCGGCCAGATCGCCTCCCAGGTCGCGCCGGCCTGCTCCCAGCGGAGCAGGCGTTCGAGGTCGTACGTCATCGGGTGGTCCGTGTGGTCCGTGCGATCAGCCGAGGACGGCGTCGACGGACTGGGCCCAGAGTCCGGCGGCCTCGTCGATGGCCGCGGAGTCCACGACGAGGGCGGGGATGAACCGCACGACCTGGCCCCAGGCGCCGCAGGTGAGCAGCAGCAGGCCCCGCTTGGCGGCCTCCTGCTGGGCCGCGGTGGCGGTGGCGCCGTCGGGTTCACCATCGGGGGTGCGGAACTCGTTGCCGAGCATGAGCCCGAGGCCGCGTACGTCGGTGATCGCCCCGTGCTTGCCGGCGACCTGCTCCAGGGCGGAGCGGAGCTCGGCGCCGCGCTCGGCGGCGTTCTTCACCAGGCCCTCCTCCTCGATGACGTCGAGGGTCGCCAGAGCCGCGGCGGAGGCGACGGCGTTGGCGCCGTAGGTGCCGCCCTGCGAGCCGGGCCAGGCCTTCGACATCAGCTCCTCGCTCGCCGCGATCGCGGACAGCGGGAACCCGGAGGCCAGGCCCTTGGCGGTCATGATGATGTCGGGACGGGAGCCGAAGTGGTCGTGTCCCCAGAACTCGCCGGTGCGGCCGAAGCCGGTCTGCACCTCGTCGATGATGAGCAGGATGCCGTGCCGGTCGGCGCGCTCGCGCAGGCCGTCGAGGAAGGTCTTGTCCGCGGGCACGTAGCCACCCTCGCCGAGGACCGGCTCGACGAGGAACGCGGCGGTGTCGGCCGGCGCGCTCTGGGTCTGCAGCGTGTAGTCGAGCTGGCGCAGCGCGAACTCGGTCGCCTGCTCCTGCGGCCAGCCGAAGTGGGGTGCGTCGGGGAAGGGGGAGACCACGACGCCGGCCATCAGCGGACTGAAGCCGGCGCGGAACTTGGTGCCCGAGGTGGTCATCGAGGCGGCCGCGACGGTCCGGCCGTGGAAGCCGCCGTGGAAGACGACGATGTTGGGTCGGCCGGTGGCCTGGCGGGCCAGCCGGATCGCCGCCTCGGCGGCCTCGGAGCCGGAGTTGGCGAAGAAGAGACTGTCGAGACCGGCCGGGAGGACCGGACCGAGGCGGTCGACCAGGTCGAGGAGCGGGCGGTGCCTGACCGTCGTGTACTGCCCGTGGATCAGGTTGGCGATCTGCCGCTGGGTGGCCTCGACGACCTTCGGGTGGCTGTGTCCGGTGCTGGTCACGCCGATGCCGGCGGTGAAGTCGAGATAGCGGCGGTCGTCCTCGTCGAAGAGCTGGACGCCTTCGCCGCGAGCCGCCACGACCGGGGTTGCCTGCTTGAGGATCGGGGAGAGCTTGGCCACCGTGGACTCCTGTCGATTGTTGACAATCTGACCCGCTACTACACTAGGCCAGCGTTGGCTGGCTGTCAGCCGGACGGCCGGATGCTGACCCTTGGAGGGTGATACGGCATGGGTGGAGAACCGAACGAGGCACGGGTCGTGGCGGGGGTGCCCAAGGAACTCCTCGTCGCAGGTCAGTGGGTGGATGCGAGCGGGGGCGAGACCTTCGACGTACTCGACCCGTCGACGGGGGAGGTGCTCTGCGCCGTCGCCGATGCCACCCCCGAGGACGGACAGCGAGCGCTCGATGCCGCAGCCGGCACCCAGAAGGAGTTCGCCGCGACCGCGCCGAGGGCCCGGGCGGACATGCTGATGGCCGCCTTCGACCTGCTCCACGAGCGGATCGAGGACCTCGCGCTGCTGATGACGCTCGAGATGGGCAAGCCGCTGGCCGAGGCGAAGGGCGAGATCGCGTACGCCGCGGAGTTCTTCCGCCACTTCGCCGAGGAGGCCGTGCGGATCGAGGGTGGCTATCAGACAGCGCCCGCCGGCGGCGCCCGGTTCCTGATCACCAAGCAGCCGGTCGGTCCGGCGCTGCTGATCACGCCGTGGAACTTCCCGATGGCGATGGGCACCCGCAAGATCGGGCCGGCGATCGCGGCCGGCTGCACGAGCATCGTCAAGCCTGCCCAGCAGACACCGCTCTCGATGCTGGCGCTGGGCGAGATCCTGCGCGAGGCAGGCGTGCCCGAGGGGGTTGTCAACATTCTGCCGACCACCAGGCCGGGGGAGCTGACCGAGCCGCTGCTGCGCTCCGGCGTGATCCGCAAGCTCTCCTTCACCGGCTCCACGGCGGTCGGACGCGTGCTGCTCGCCCAGAGCGCGGAGAAGGTGCTGCGTACGTCCATGGAGCTCGGCGGCAACGCCGGCTTCGTCGTCTTCGACGACGCCGACATCGACGAGGCGGTCGCGGGCGCGATGGCCGCGAAGATGCGCAACACGGGCGAGGCGTGCACGGCCGCCAACCGGATCTACGTGCAGCGCTCGGTCATCGAGGAGTTCGGCGACCGGCTCGCCAAGGCGATGTCCGAGCTGCCTGTCGGTCGTGGCGTCGAGGAGGGCGTACGCGTCGGGCCGCTCATCGACGAGGCGGCCAGGGAGAAGGTGCAGACCCTCGTCGACGACGCGGTCGCCGGTGGCGCCCGGGTGCTGACCGGCGGCACGGCCCCCGACGGGCCGGGCTACTTCTACCCGCCGACCGTGCTCACCGGGGTCCCCGCGTCGGCGAAGATGGGCAGCGAGGAGATCTTCGGGCCGGTCGCGCCGCTGACCCCGTTCGACACCGAGGACGAGGTGGTCGCGGCGGTCAACGACACCGAGTACGGCCTGGTCAACTACCTCTTCACCAACGACCTGCGCCGCGGCCTCCGGGTCGCCGAGGCGCTCGAGTCGGGCATGGTCGGGCTCAACCAGGGCGTGGTCTCCAACCCCGCCGCGCCCTTCGGCGGCGTCAAGGCCTCGGGACTGGGGCGGGAGGGCGGGCGTACCGGGATCGAGGAGTTCCTCGAGACGAAGTACGTCGGGATCGCGATGTAGGCCTACATCTAGGCCTAGATGTAGGCCTGGTTGTCGTCGTCCTCGGCGTGGATGAGGCGCCGCAGCGCCTCGTCCATGTGCAGCTCGACGCGCTTGAGGGTCAGCTTCACATCGCCCGCCTCGATGGCGGCGACGATCTGGTTGTGCTCCTCGACCAGCTCCAGCGGCTGCTGGTAGGTGCCCTCCAGCGCGGTCAGGCACATCCTCGTCTCGACGATCAGGGTCTGGTGCATCCGGGCCAGACGCCGGCTCCCGGAGCATTGCACGAGCACGTCGTGGAAGTGGAAGTCGGCATCGCTGAGCGCGGCCGGGTCACCCAGGTCGAGCGACGTCGTCATCGCGTCGCAGGCGGCGCGGAGCTCGCGCAGCGCCGCCGGCACCCGTGCTTTGGCGATCATCGTGGCGGCGGCACCCTCGACGGCTGCCCTGGCCACGTAGATGTCACGGATGTCGGCCTCGTCGAGCTCGATCACGAAGAGCCCGCGGTTGGGCTCGCTGCGGAGCAGGCCCTCCTGGACCAGGCGCTGCATCGCCTCGCGCAGCGGGCCGCGGCTGACGCCGAACTGGGCCGAGAGCGCGGTCTCGCTCAGCTGTGCACCGGGCTGCAGGGTGCGCTCCATGATCGCCGTACGCAGCTGGCGAGCGATGACCGAGGCCGTCGACTCCCTGTGCACGGGTTCGAAGCTCGATGTCACTGTCAACGTGGTCTCCGATGGGTCACCGAGAAAGAGTTTGATTGTTGACAATCATTGCATGTGGTCGGGTCGGCGGCGAGCGGATGGACCGCGAGCGGACCGGGCGTGAGACGCTCCCGGCCCGCTCGCGGCCGGCCGCTCAGACGGGCTTGTCGAGACTGTCGAGCTCGGCGAGCTCCGCCTCGGACTCCGGCGTACCCGGGATCTCGGTGCCCCGGATCGACTTGCCCGCGGTCTCGACGACGAAGAACAGCGCGATCAGGCCGACCACGGATCCGGCGATCATGTAGTAGGCCGGCATCAGCACGTCACCAGTGGCGTCGATCAGCGCGTTGTTGACGTACAGGGCCGTGCCACCGAAGGCGGCGGTCGAGATGTTGTAGCCGATCGCCATGCCGCCGTAGCGCACCTGCGAGGGGAACATCGCCGGGAAGGTCGCCGAGATCGTCGCGAGCTGGGCGACGTAGACGATGCCCAGCACAGTGAATCCCAGGACCGCCGGCCAGAAGCCCTGGCCGATCAGGAGGAACATCGGGACCGACAGCACGATCAGCCCGATGAAGGAACCGCCCCACATCGGCTTGCGGCCGATCTTGTCCGAGAGCGATCCGGCGATCGGCAGGAAGACCAGCATCGCGATCTGTCCGAAGATGACCAGCAGGTCGGCGTCGGAGCTGCTGAAGCCGGCTTCCTCCTGCAGGTAGGTCGCCATGTAGGCCAGCAGGGTGTAGTTGGCGATGTTGAGCGCGGCGACCAGGCCGATCAGGGTGAGGATCGGCTTCCAGAACAGCGCGAAGAGATCCTTCAGTGCGGCCCCTGCGCCGCCCTCGATGGCGTCCTGCGTCTCGAGCTCCTGGAAGACCGGCGTCTCCTCGAGCTTGGTCCGGATGTAGAGGCCGATGAGGCCGATCGGACCACCGATCAGGAACGGGATGCGCCAGCCCCACTCGGTCATCGCCGCGTCACCGATGATCGACTCGGTGGTGAAGACGACGGCGATGGCGGCGGTGAAGCCGACGATGGTGCCGAACTCCAGGAAGCTGCCGTAGAACCCGCGCTTCTTGTCGGGTGCGCACTCGGCCATGTACGTCGCGGCGCCGCCGTACTCGCCGCCGGTCGAGAATCCTTGGATCACCCGGAGCAGCACCAGCAGGACCACGGCCCAGATGCCGACCGAGTCGTACGTCGGCAGGCAGCCGACCAGGAAGGTCGCGCCGGCCATCAGGATGATCGTCATCGCAAGGACGCGTTGGCGCCCGATGCGGTCACCGAGGGGGCCCCAGAAGATGCCGCCGAGCGGTCGCAGGATGAACGAGATCGCGAACGTCAGAGCCGTGCCGGCGAAGCCTGTCTCCGGGAAGAAGTTCGCGGTGATCTCGGTCGCGACGTAGGCGAAGGCGCCGTAGTCGAACCATTCGGTCGCATTGCCGACCGCTGAGCCGGTGATGGCTCTTCGAAGCTTCGATTTGTCGGGTTGTGCCTCGTCGGAGGGGATGGTTGGGGTTCCGGACATTTCTTCTCACCTATTCGGTGTGATTGATGGCTGGGGACCGCGTTTGACCCGCAGTGTCGACAGTAGGTTTGTCAACAATTCGCGCCACGTTAGCGCTGTCTGCGCGCCCTGGCTAGGCGCGCGGAAGGCGGCGCGGGGTGTGACGGGAGGTTTATGTAAAGCCGCGACGCTACCTGAAGAGGGCTCCGAGCCCGGGCAGGGGGCGGGGTCTCCCGGCGAGTCGCAGGCCCTCCCACACGGTCACCTGGTTGGCCGTCAGCACGGGTTTCCCGAGGGCTTTCTCCAACGTATCGATGCAGGTCAGCGTGTGCAGCGCGGTGTCGGGGACGAAGACGGCCTCGGCCTCGGGAACGTCGACGGCCAGGGTCATCTCCAAGACCGCCTCCGGGCCCAGGCGGCCGGCGTCGACGGCGGAGAGGATCCCGCTGGCGCCGAAGGAGACGACGTCGATCCCGCCGGCCCCGAGGAAGGAGCTGAAGTGTCCGGCCAGCTCCTCGGGGTAGGAGGCGGCGACGGCGACATTCGCGAGACCGAGCGCTCGGGCCGCCTCGACGAACGCGATCGACGTCGACGAGGCGGGTACGCCCACGCGCTCGCTGATCGCGGCCGCCTGGGCCGCGGCGCCGTCCTGGCCGTAGACGAAGCTGCCCGACGTGCACGCCCACATCACCGCGTCGGGGGAGTGGGCCGCGATCGCGTCGGCACCCTGCGCGAGCCGGGGCGCGGAGCCGGTGTCGAGGAGAGCCTCGACGGTGTGCTCGTCGCGACCCATGGAGGTGTGGACCAGGGGCAGCCAGATCGCACCGCCGAGCGCGTTCTCGAGCGCCGGGAAGTCGTCCTCGGCCGCGTAGCCGGGATAGAGCAGCCCGATGACCGGTGGCCGGGTCATGAGACCTGCCCCAACAGGTCCTCGGCGGCCGGCGGGGTGCGCCCGACCAGCCGGAGCGCGGCCTCCATGGTCGCCCGGTTCGCGGAGATCACCGGCTTCCCGAGCTCCGCCTCGAGCCGGCCGATGATGTCGTACGTCGCGAGGTTCGTGCACGAGACGACGACCGCCTCGGCAGCGTCGTCGTCGGCCGCCCGCACCAGCTCGAGCGTGGTCTCGTAGGGGACCTCCCAGATGTGGTGACCCAGCCCGAGGTCGCCCGTGCTCACCACGGTGATCCCGGCCTCGGCCAGGAAGCTGCCGAACCGGGCGGCGAGCGCGACGTCGTAGGGGGTGGCGACCGCGACCCGGGAGACACCGAGAGCGGAGAGCGACTCCAGCACGGCGCCGGAGGTGGTGATCGCGGGAGCCCCGCCGGCACGGCTCATCGCCGCCGCCAGCCGGCGCTCGCCGTGCCGGCCGTGGACGAAGCTGCCGGAGGTGCAGGCGTAGACGTAGGCGTGCGGGTCGGCTGCCGAGAGGTCGCGCACGGCCTGCTCGAGGACCGCGATCTCGCTGATCTGCTCGGCCATCTCGAGGGTGACCGCACGGTCGGTGAAGGGCGTCCGGGTGAAGAGCAGGCTGGTGTCAGGCGGCGCCCACCGCCACAGCTCGTGGTCGAGCACCATGTCATGGGGAACGACCACGGCGATGCGTACTGTCGGAGACATCGCACCTCGCTAGGATTGTTGACAATCTTCAATCTGCGCTCCTAGCGTAGTCTCGGATTATTGCGGAGGTGTGTCGATGCGACGGAGGATTTTTCTTGGAGACGTCCCGGCGCCCCGTGATCACGATCCTCTGCCCGTCCGCCGGCGGCAGACCCGCCGGCGTGGAGCGCCTGGAGGCGGATGCCGAGCTCGTCTTCACCGATGCCGCGGGCCTGGCCGACGCGCTTCGCGGAGCCGAGGCGCTGCTGCTGTGGGACTTCTTCTCCGAGGCCGTCCGTGATGCCTGGCCGAGCACCGGCTCGCTGCGCTGGATCCATGTCGCCGCCGCGGGGGTCGACAAGCTGCTGTTCCCGGACCTGGTCGGCTCCGACGTGGTCGTCACCAACGCCCGCGGCGTCTTCGACCGGGCGATGGCGGAGTTCGTGCTCGGCTCGATCCTGGTGGTGGCCAAGGACATCCACCTCAGCCACGACCTGCAGTCGGCCCGGAAGTGGCTGCGCCGTGAGACTCGGCTGATCAGCGCCGAGACCGCGCTCGTGGTCGGCACCGGCGCGATCGGTCGCGAGACTGCCCGGCTGCTGCGCGCGGCCGGGATGGACGTACGCGGCGCCGGCCGCACCGCCCGCACCGGTGATCCCGACTTCGGCGAGGTCCTCGCGAGCACGGACCTGGCCGCACACGTCGGCTGGGCCGACCACGTCGTCATCACGGCCCCGCTGACCGCCGAGACCCGCGGCCTGATCAGCGAGGACGTGCTCGCGGCGATGAAGCCGGGCAGCCACCTGATCAACGTCGGCCGCGGGCAGATCGTCGACGAGGCCGCGCTCGTCGCCGCACTCCGTGACGGCCCGGTCGAGGCGGCGTCCCTCGACGTCTTCGAGGTCGAGCCGCTTCCGGCCGAGAGCCCGTTGTGGACGATGCCGGGCGTCGCGGTCTCGGCACACATGTCCGGTGACTACGAGGGCTGGCGAGAGGCGCTGGCGGACCAGTTCGTCGACAACGCCCGGCGCTGGCTGAGCGGCCGGCCGCTGCTGAACGTCGTCGACAAGCGGCGCGGCTTCGTCGTCGCGGAGCAGGGGGAGAGGTCATGACCGACCCGACGACCGCAGTCGGGCTCAGCGCCATGACCGCCGCCGAGCTGGTGGCCGGCTACCGCTCGGGCGCCTTCACGCCGCTGGAGGTGACGCGGTCGGTGCTCGACACGATCGAGGAGCGCGATCCCGCGGTGAACGCGTTCGTCCGGGTCGATCCCGACGGCGCGCTGGCACAGGCGAGCGCGTCCACCGAGAGGTGGCGGGCCGGGCATCCGCTCGGCATCGCCGACGGCGTACCGACCTCGGTCAAGGACATCTTGTGGACCGCAGGATCGCCGACGATCCGCGGCACCTGGCTCATCGACGAGGCCGGCCCCTGGCCCGAGGACGCGCCCGCGGTCGCATGGCTGCGCGAGGCCGGTGCCGTGATCACCGGGAAGACGACGACCCCTGAGTTCGCCTGGAAGGGCGTCACCGACTCGCTCCGCTACGGCTCCACCGGCAACCCCTGGGACCCCGGTCTGACCTCGGGCGGTTCCAGCGGCGGTGCCGCCGCGGCGGTCGGTCTCGGCATGGGCCCGTGGGCGCTCGGCACCGACGGCGGCGGCTCGGTCCGGATCCCGGCGTCGTTCACCGGCACGGTGACCATCAAACCGACCTACGGACTATTCCCGCTCTATCCCGCCAGTCCCTTCGGCACGCTCTCGCACGCCGGTCCGATGACCCGGACCGTGACCGACGCGGCGGCGCTGCTCGACGTGGTCGCCGGCTTCGACTCCCGTGACTGGTCGGCGATGCCGACACCCGGGGGCTCCTTCCTGGCCGGCCTGGACGACGGCGTCGAAGGACTGAGGATCGGGTTCTCGCCCACCCTCGGGTACGTCGAGAACGACCCGGAGGTCGAGCGGCTGGTCCGCGAGGCGGTCGCGGTGCTCGAGTCCGAGGGTGCCCGGGTCGACGAGGTCGACCCCGGCTTCACCGACCCGGTCCAGGCGTTCGAGGTGCTCTGGTTCTGCGGCGCGGCGAAGGTGCTCGACGCCTATCCTCCCGGCGCGATCGACAGGATCGACCCTCTGCTGCGCGAAGGCATCGAGACCAAGGGCCGCGGCTCCGCTGCCGACTACCTGGACGCCACCGCGGTCCGGATGGAGCTCGGCCGGCTGATGGGGCGGTTCCACGAGACGTACGACCTGCTGGTCACCCCGACGATGCCGATCACCGCCTTCGAGCGCGGGCTGCAGGCGCCTAAGGGCTGGCCCTCGCAGTGGTGGCCGAGCTGGACGCCCTACACCTACCCCTTCAACATGACCCAGCAGCCGGCGGCGAGCGTGCCCTGCGGCACCACCGAGGCCGGCCTGCCCGTCGGCCTCCAGATCGTCGGCGCCCGCCACGACGACGCCCGGGTGCTGCGGGCGGCGCGGGCCTACGAGCGGGCCAGCGGTGAGCTGTATGTCCGACCTGTCGACAATCCACGAGGAGCCCGATGAGCCGCTACATCACCGTCACCCTCGAGCGCCGCGGTGTCTCCTGCCTCGCCCGCCTGCTCGACGAGGAGGCACCACGCACCGCCGGTGCCGTGTGGGACGCGCTGCCGCTCGGTGGCCAGGTCTTCCACGGCAAGTACGCCCGCAACGAGATCTACAACCTCGTCCCCGCCTTCGCCGCGAAGGAGCCCGGCAAGGAGAACACGACGGTCACCCCGATCCCCGGGGACCTGTGCTACTTCGCCTTCTCCTCCGACGACCTCGGCAACCCCTCCTACGGCTACCCGGAGGACCGCGGGCCGCGCGAGATGACCGAGATCGTCGACCTCGCCCTCTTCTACGGCCGCAACAACCTGCTCATCAACGGCGACCAGGGGTGGGTGCCGGGCAACGTCTTCGGAACGGTCGTCGACGGCCTCGAGGAGATGGCGCAGGCCTGCCAGGACGTCTGGATGAACGGCGCCACCGAGGAGACCCTCACCTTCGCGCGCTCGCACGAGGACGCGCAGTAGCCGACGGCTCGGCCTCACGGATGGGACGTACGGACCGGGTATCGATCCGGTGTTCGAGGACGCCGTCGATAGGGTTTGGGCATGTCGTGGTCGCAGAGCAACACCCATCACTGGGACGACTGGTCGCTCGTCGACCTCGTCGCGGCCAAGCAGGGGCAGCGGGTGAGCCTCGTGGTGCCGGCGCGCAACGAGGCAGCGACTGTCGGAGGCCTGGTCGACAAGCTGCGTACCAGCCTGATGGAGACCTCGGATCTGGTCGACGAGCTCGTCGTCATCGACTCGGACTCCTCCGACGACACCGCGCGGATCGCCGCCGACGCCGGAGCCGACGTCTACGCCTCGGCCGCCATCCGGCCCGAGCTCGGCTCCTACCCCGGCAAGGGCGAGGCGATGTGGAAGTCGCAGTTCGTGACCACCGGCGAGCTGATCGTCTTCATGGACGCCGACCTGACCGACTGGGACACCCATTTCGTACGCGGCCTGGTCGGCCCTCTTGTCAACAATCCGACGATCGAGCTGGTCAAGGGCTTCTACCGGCGCCCGGGGGAGCACGGTCTCGACGGCGGCCGGGTCACCGAGCTCGTCGCCCGCCCGCTGCTCGCCCTCCACCGCAGGCCGTTGCGCGACCTGATTCAGCCGCTCGCGGGGGAGTGGTCGATCCGGCGCTCGCTGTTCGAGCGGCTGCGGGTCCCGACCGGCTACGGCGTGGAGCTCGCCGCCCTCGTCGACACGCTGGACATGCGCGGGGTGGACGCGATCGCCCAGGTCGACCTCGGCCAGCGCGACCACAGCCACCAGGACCTCTTCGACCTCGGCCTGATGGCGACCCAGATCGTGGGCATGATGTCGCGCCGCCTCGGCACCGGCCCGGAGGGCGACGACGTCGAGCTGCGGCAGTACATCCCGATCGACGGCTCCACCAAGGTCGTCGACCGGTCCGTGAGCCTCCTGGAGCGGCCGCCGCTGCGCGACGGCTCGGACGGTAGGGTCGCCTGATGCTGCGCCTGGGACGACATGCCTTCGGTGACGACGACGCGCTGATGATGGCGATCGTCAACCGCACCCCGGACTCGTTCTTCGACAAGGGAGCGACCTGGGCCGAGGACGCGGCCTTCGAGCGCGTACGCCTGGTGGCCTCCCAGGGCGCGGAGATCGTCGACATCGGCGGGATCAAGGCGGCTCCCGGAGCCGAGATCGGCGCCGCGGAGGAGAAGGCCCGTGTGGTGGACTTCGTCGCCCGCGTGCGAGAGGAGTTCCCGGCGCTGGTGATCTCGGTCGACACCTGGCGCGCCGAGGTCGGCGACGCGGTGTGCGCTGCCGGCGCCGACCTCCTCAACGACGCCTGGGGCGGGGCCGACCCGGAGCTCGTCGATGTCGCCGCGGCCCACAGCGCCGCGATCGTGTGCACCCACACCGGAGGCGTGACGCCGCGGACTCGGCCCTACCGGATCGAGTACGACGACGTGGTCCGTGCCGCCATCGACGACACCCTGGGCTACGCCCAGCGTGCCCTGGACGCCGGCGTCGCCAAGGACTCGATCGTGATCGACCCGGCCCACGACTTCGGGAAGAACACCTTCCACTCCCTCGAGATCACTCGCCGGCTCGGGGAGATGGTCGCGACCGGCTGGCCGGTGCTGGTCTCGCTCTCCAACAAGGACTTCGTGGGGGAGACGCTCGACCTGCCGGTCGGAGAGCGCCTCCTCGGCACCCTGGCCGCGACGACCGTCTGCGCGATGGCCGGCGCCCGGATCTACCGGGTCCACCAGGTGCCGGAGACCCGGCAGACCGTCGACATGGCCTGGACGATCGCCGGCCGGCGGCGTCCGAAGCGAGCGATCAGGGGGCTGCAGTGACTCGAGTGGCGCTGGTTCCGGGGTGTCTGGCTCTGCTGCCGGAGCACGCCTCGCTCGACGACCCCGTCGACGAGCTCCGCGCGGCCTGCTTGGCCGCCGCGGCCTGGCTGGGTGAGGACGTACGCGTCATCGCCGGTGCGCAGGGAGCCCGGGTGGCCGCCTCGCTGCTGGCCGAGGTCGGCACCGCTCCGGTGACCAGCGGCGAGGCGGCCTACCTGATCGTCGGCAACGGCTCGGCCCGCCGAAGCGAGAAGGCGCCGGGTCATCTCGACCCGCGGGCCGCCGAGTTCGACGAGGCGCTGGGCAGATCCCTGGAGAAGCCCGACCCCGATGCGCTCCGCGCGCTCGATCTCGGGCTCGCCGGTGAGCTGTGGGCCGACGTCGGCCCGATCGTGGAGGCAGCCGACCTGCTGAGCCGGGTGGCGACGGTCGCGGTCGACTACGACGACGACCCCTACGGGGTGCGTTACTGGGTGGCTCGCTGGGAGTGAGGGTCGGGGTAGTCCGGTAGCGAACTGCCCATTTACTGGCGGGTAATAGGCAGTTCGCTACCGGACTACCCCGGATCAGCTGAGCAGGTCGGCGAGTCCGGCCGCGTAGACCTTCGGGGTGACGTCGCCCATCATGATCCGCTGCAGGATGAAACCGGGCAGCAGGCCGGTGAGGACCATCGCGATCCGCTCGGGGTCGGCGTCGCTGCGGACGAGGCCGGACTCGATGGCGCTCTCCGCGTAGGTGCGCCAGGTGGCGCGGATGCGGCGGGCCTCCGGTGCCATGACGGCGTGGATCTCCGGGTCGCGGGCGGCCTCGGCCCAGGTCTGCAGGGCGATCCGCGGGAGGTCGACGCCGAGCTCTTCGGCGAGGTCGAGGAGGTGCTGGGTGGCCGTCTCGATCGCCTGCTCGGGCGGGGGAGTGGTCTGGTCCGATCCCTTCTCGGGGATGAGGCGCTGGATCGCGGCGGCGATGCCGGTCAGGCCGGACTCCGCGATCGCCCGGATGATGTCGTTCTTGCCGCGGAAGTAGGTGTAGACGGAGCCGGCGGAGAGGCCGGACTCCTCGACGACCGCGGCCATCGTCGTCTTGTGGAAGCCGTCGCGCTCCACGCAGCGGAGCATGGCCGCGATGATCTGCTGGCGTTTCTCGGCGCGGTGCTCCTCGCTGATCTTCGGCATGCCCGAAGCATACCTCAAAAGAAAACGAATATTCATTCTTGATAAATCCCGGAAGAAGGAGGAGAGTGCTCTCAAAGAGAATGAACATTCGTTTTTCAAGAAGGAACCGACATGCCCAAGTCAGTGAAAGCCGTGATCGGGATCAGCCTCGGTCTGGTCACCCTGCTCACCCTGCTCATCACCGCATTCGCCTGGCCCTCCAGTGAGATCGAGCCACGCGCCCTGCCGTTGGCCGTCGCCGGTCCGGAGCAGGCAGTCGCCCAGATCGAGACGCAGCTCGCCGCCACCGCGGGGGAGGACGCCTTCGAGATCACCGCCGTCGCCGACCGGGACGCGGCCGTGGAGGCGATCGAGGACCGTGAGGTGTACGGCGCGATCGTCGTCGGCCCCGAGGGCCAGGAGGTGCTGACCGCGTCCGCCGCCAGCGCCAACGTCGCCCAGCAGCTCACCGCGATGGCAACGGCGATGGGCGCCGAGACCGGCACCGCGCCGACGGTGACCGACGTCGTGGCCGCCCCCGAGGACGACCCCCGCGGACTGGTCTTCGGCACCGCGGCGCTGCCGCTCGCGCTCGGCGGCATCATGGCCGGCGCGATCACCTCGCTGGCGCTCAAGCGCACCCGTGACCGCGTCGCCGCCGCGTTCCTGATCGCGATCGGAGGCGGCTTGGCGATGACCGGAGTCATCCAGGGCTGGCTCGGCGCGCTCGAGGGCAACTACCTCCTCAACGCGGGCGTCGTCGCGCTCGGCATCCTCGCGGTCGCGCTCCCGATCATCGGCCTGCGTCACTTCATCGGCATGGCCGGCGTCGGGATCATGGCCCTGCTGGTCATGCTGGTCGGCAACCCGCTCTCCGGCATCTCCTCGGCCCCGGAGATGATCCCGCTCGGCTGGCTCGGCCAGCTCCTGCCCCCGGGTGCGACCGGCTCGGCGCTTCGTGGCCTGTCCTTCTTCGACGGCGCCGGCACCACGACCCCGCTGATCGTGCTCGCCTGCTGGGCCGCTGCCGGTCTGCTCCTCACGCTTCTCCCGCACCGTGAGAAGGCCGTCTCCGAGGGGGAGCAGAAGGTGGGTGAACTCGAGCCCGTCGCAGGGTAGAACTGTAGGGATGAGCCAATCCTCCCACGAGCCGGTCGGCGAGTGGTGGCGCGACCAGGTGGCCGCGCTCCACCGCTGGGGCCGGCTCGTGCTGCGTGACGAGGACGACTCGGTTCACCAGATGCGAGTGACGGTACGCAGGCTGCGCAGCGTCCTGGCGACGTACCGCCCGCTCCTCGACTCCTCGCGGACCGAGCCGCTCCGGGCAGAGCTGAAGTGGCTGGCCGCCCTCCTCGGAGACGTACGCGACGCAGAGGTGCTCCGCAAACGGCTGCGGCAGTGGACGGTCGAGCACGGTCCGGGGCCATCGGGTGTCGACGCGCTCCGGGCCGCGCTCACCGAACGCCAGGCCGCGGGCCGCGCCCGGCTCCTGCCGGAGCTGGACGGTGAGCGCTACCGCGCCCTGACCGCCGCTCTCGCCGCCACCGACGATCTCCCCTGGCCAGGAGGCGCCCCGGGCAAGAAGGCGCTGCGCAAGCGGGTCCGCCGCGACTGGCGACGGCTGGCGGCCGCGGTCGCAGCCGCGGAGCAGGCCGGTGCTCCCGAGGAGCGTCGCCGCCGGCTCCACGAGGTCCGCAAGAAGGCCAAGCGGACCCGCTACACGGCCGAGTCGCTGCGAGAGGTCTTCGGCAAGGACGCCGAGCGTCTCGCCGATGCCGCCAGATCGATCCAGTCGGCCCTCGGCGACCTCAACGACTCCGCGCTCATGATCCGGACGATCGAGGCGGTCCCCGGACACGACGCCGCCCTGCGTGAGTTCCTCGAGGCGGAGGAGGCCGCCGCCGACGCCGCCGAGGAGCGGTTCGCCTCCGTGTGGAAGAAGGCGAACCGCTCGAAGGTCCACGGCTGGCTGAGCCCCTGAGTCAGCCGATCGGGCCCTCTCCGACGGGAAAGTCGAAGTAGGTGTCCGGATAGGGCTCCTCGATCAGCGAGTAGTGCCACCACTCGTTCTCGTAGCGGCTGAACCCGCACGACTCCATCACCGAGCACAGGTGGGCCCGATTGCGCGCCGCAACCTCGGAGACCCCGGCCGCGCCGTGGTGGGAGATCTCGTCCATCAGGTCGTGGTCGCCACCCATGTCCAGCAGCTCCCCCGAGGCCAGGGAGAAGAGGGTCAGATCGACGGTGCTGCCGCGGCTGTGACCGGACTTCGTGGCGACGTACCCCTTCTCGAACATCTCCGGACGGGTGATCGCGGGGTAGTGCACGCGCTTGCGCTCGTCGTCGTCGGGCGAGGGCTCCTCGGCCCAGCGGAGGAACGCGTCGACGGCGCGCTGGGGGCGGTAGCCGTCCCACAGCAGGATGCCGAACCCGAGGCCAGCCGCCTTGTCCCGCGCCTCGGCGAGCGCTGCGCACAGCTCGCGGGTCCCGATGATGCGGTTGACCAGGTAGCCGTCGACCGGCTTGCCGGTGAAGTTGTCCCAGGTGGCGTACTTGCTGTCCCAGCGGATGCCCGGTGCCAGCTCGTCGACGAAGCCGAAGCCGTCCCTCATCGCGGGGTCTCTTCGAGCGCCAGCGTGACGGCGCGGTCGAGGAACTCGGTCATCGAGATGCTGGCCGCGGCCATCATCCGCGGGTAGCGGCTGTAGGAGGTGAGCCCGGGCAGGGTGTTGACCTCGTTGAGCACCACGGTGCCGTCGGCCTGGAGGAACATGTCGACCCGCGCCAGACCGCGACAGCCCAGCGCGCGGTAGACCCGCTGCGCCTCGGTCTTGACCAGCTCCTGCGCCTCGGCCGGGATGTCGGCGGGCACGATGAAGGTCGCGTTCTCCGAGCCGGTCTCGGGGGCGTCCTCCTGGTGGATCTTGAAGAAGCCGTGCGAGAGCGCGACGTGGTCGACCTCCCCGGTGACCAGCTCGGCACCGTTGCCGAGGATCGCGCAGCCGATCTCCTCGGCGACGACCCCCTCCTCGACGAGCACCTTCTCGTCGTACTGCCGTGCCGTCGCCACCGCCTCGTCCAGCTCCGCGGCCGAGGTCACCTTGCTGACGCCGAACGAGGACCCGGAGCGGGCCGGCTTCACGAAGACCGGATAGGGGAGTACGTCGGGGTCGACCGACTCGCCGGGGCCGAGGATCCAGAAGTTCGGCGTCGGGATGCCGGCCTCGCCGACGACCGTGTAGGCCAGGGACTTGTCCATGCACAGTGCCGAGCTCTGCACGTCGCAGCCGACGTACGGGATCCCGGAGAGCTCGAGAAGCCCCTGGATCGCGCCGTCCTCGCCGAGCTTGCCGTGCAGGACCGGGAGCACGACGTCGAGCCGAATCGTCTCGTAGCTGCCTCTGTCGTCGCCCTCGTCGAGGACGAGCAGCCCGTGGACGCTGCGGTCGGGGGAGAGCACGACCGGTCGGTGCGCGCCGTCCTCCCAGCTCGCCTCGGGGCCGTCGCAAAGGCGCCAGTCACCGCTCTTGGTGATGCCGACCCAGTAGGCCTCGTACTTGTCGGTGTCGAGGTTCTTGGCGACCTCCTGCGCCGATTTCACCGAGACGGGGTGCTCCTCGAAGACGCCACCGAAGATGATGCCGACCTTGAGCTCAGACATGCGGAAACCTGCTTTCGAATTCGCGACAGTTCAGGATGGAGTTCTCGACCGTGTCCATGAGGGCATGGTCGGTGAAGTAGGCGATATGGGGGCTGACCAGCACGTTCGGCATCTCCTGGAGCCGTTCCAGCCAGCGGTTGGGGAGCTCGCGTCCCCGGAGGTCGGCATAGAAGATGCCCTCCTCGCCCTCGATGACGTCCAGCGCCGCACCGCCGAGCCGGCCCTCCTCGAGCGCGCTGATGAGCGCCGGCGTCTCGAGGAGCGCGCCGCGACCGGTGTTGACGACGTACGCACCGGGACGCATCCGGTCGATGCGCCGACGGTCGAGGAGATGGTGCGACTCCTGGCTGAGCGGCGCGTGCAGCGTGACGATGTCGCTGCGCTCGACCAGCGTGTCCAGATCGACGTGCTCCGCCCCCTTGGCCGCCGGGCGGGGCCGGATGTCGTAGGCGAGTACGTCGCAGCCGAAGCCCCGCAGCCGGTCGATGACCGCTGCGCCGATTCGTCCGGTCCCGACCACGCCGACGGTCAGGTCGCGCAGCTCGCGGCCACGCGTGGCCGCCGGGCGGTAGTCGTGGGCATCCGTGCGCCGGATCGTCGACTTCGCCCGGCGCAGCGACATCAGCATCAGCATCAAGGTGTAGTCGGCCACGGAGTCGGGTGAATAGGAGACGTTTCCGACCGTTATCCCGAGGCTTGTCGCGAAGTCGACATCGATGTGGTTGAAACCGACGCTTCGCGTCGAGATATAGCGGACACCACTTCTCTGCAGAACGAGAAGCGTATCGTTCGATATCGGCGACTTATGGCTGACGCTGATGCACCGGTCCCCGGCCGCGAGGGCGGCGTTCTCCTCGGAGACAGGCTCGGTCGTCGTCCTCAGCGAGACCCCGAGAGCGGGCGCCAAGGAGTCGAAAAGGCGGCTCTCATCAGGGGCGCAGCCGTAGACCGTGATCCCGATGGTCGCCGAGATCGCGGTCTGCTCCATCGGCTCGGTCGGTGCCGTCAGGGAAGGCTCGTGGTAGATCATCTCGGCCAGCAAACCTCAGAAGCGGTTGCGGTCCCGTATGGAATTTCTGATATGCCGACGATAGGTGGCTGCATTGAATCGCGTGGCCCTTTCGGGCCGAGTTATCGTCCGCATATCGATTAGCTGATACACGCCGGCAACGTGGGAATTCGAAGACTGAGGGGATGATTCCCCTCAGCTTGGACGAAATCGCCTCGTTGGTCGGCGGGAAGGTCGTCGGCGACGGCTCGGTGACCGTGAACGCCCCGGCCGTGATCGACGGCCGCGAGGCCGACCCGGGCGGCCTCTTCGTCGCGTTCGCGGGCGAGCACACCGACGGCCACGAGTACGCACCCCAGGCGGCCGAGGCCGGTGCCGTCGCCGTGCTCGGCTCCCGCCCGACCGCGCTCCCGACGGTCGTCGTCGACGACGCGCGGGCCGCGCTGCAACGGCTGGCCGCCCATGTCGTCGCGCTGCTGCGCGACGACATGACCGTGGTCGCGGTCACCGGTTCCCAGGGCAAGACCAGCACCAAGGACATGATCGCCGCGGTGCTGGCGAGCGCGGCACCGACCGTCGCGACCTCCGGCTCGTTCAACAACGAGCTCGGCGTACCTCTCACCATGCTGCGCGCCGAGGCCACCACCAGATTCCTGGTCCTGGAGATGGGCGCCCGCCACATCGGCGACATCGCCGAGCTGACCGGCCTGGTCGCGCCGGACGTCGCCGTCGTGACCAACGTCGGCCAGGCCCACCTGGGCGAGTTCGGATCGCGTGAGGCCATCGCGACCGCCAAGAGCGAGCTGGTGCGTGGGCTGGCGACCGGCGGCACGGCGGTGCTCCACGCCGACGACCCGCGGGTGCTCGCGATGGGCGAGCTCACCGACGGCCCGGTGCTGGCCTTCGGCGCCGGCGAGCGGGCGAGCGTACGGGTGCGCGACCTCTCCCTGGACCGGCTCGGCCGGCCCACGTTCACCCTTCAGCACGCGGGCGCCGAGGCCGTCGTCGCGCTCCCGTTCGTCGGTGCCCACTGGACGCTCAACGCCGCGGCCGCCGCCGCGGCTGGACTGGCCGCCGGGGTCCGGATCGAGCAGGTCGCGACCGCGCTGAACACCGCCTCGATCTCGAAGTGGCGCATGGAGCTGCGTGCCCTCGACAACGGCGCGACCCTGCTCAACGACTCCTACAACGCCAACCCCGAGTCCACCCGCGCCGGCCTGGACGCGCTCGCCTCGATCGACGCCCGACGCCGCATCGCCGTGCTCGGCGAGATGCTCGAGCTCGGCGAGGCGAGCCGCGACGCGCACCACGAGATCGGGACGTACGCCGCCGCCCGGGCCGACCTGGTCCTCACCGTCGGCGAGGCCGCCGCCGTCATCGCGGACGGCGCGGGACAGCGGGCCGTGGCCCTGCCCGACAACGCCGCCGCGATCGAGTGGCTCCGCAGCCACCTCGCTCCCGGCGACGTCGTGCTCGTCAAGGCCTCACGCGGAGCCCACCTCGACCAGGTCGCGGGGGCGCTCGGCTGAGATCTGGCGGCGACGGCGCCACCAGGGCCACGAGAGGACCGCGGCCACGGTGGCGCCACCGGCGTTGAGGATCACGTCATCGACCGAGGAGACCCGGCCGAGCGGCAGCAGGTGCTGCAGGACCTCGATCGACACCGAGGCGGCGGTCGCCAGCACCAGGACCCGCCACACCGAGCGCAGGGCCGGGAAGCGGATGGGGCCGAAGAAGCCCAGCGCGGCGAAGATCAGCAGGTTGCCGATCAGCCCGATGGGGCCCATCGTCGACATGTCCTCGAAGGGCACCAGACTCACGTTGCCCGACAGGATGCCGTTGTTGCCGGGCAACAGGGTCAGCAGCACGCCCGGCACGGTGCCGTAGACGATGGCGACCTCCGCCAGCGAGTGGCCCCAGGCCCTGCGCCATGCGACCCCGAAGATCCGGCGCAGCGCCGCCAGCACCGGGACTGCCAGCACGGCGACCGGAAACGCCAGCATCGTCAGCAGGACGACGCCCGTCTCGGTCAGGGTGCCCGACTCGTTCACGATCATCCGTTTCCCCATTCCTTCGTGTGATGGAACGTAGCCGCCGGAGCCGGCCGTTCCGTGAGTACGCGCTGTGCTCGCGCTGTGTCAGCGTCCGCGCCGCGTCATGTAGAGGTCGAACGCCCGGTAGAGGATCGGGCGCAGCGGCAGGTCCCACTCGCCCACGTACCGGACCGCCTGCCCGCCGGTGCCGACCTTGAACTGGATCAGCCCGACGTGCGGGTCCTCGGCGGACAGGGTCGGGGTGATGCCACGCAGGTCGTAGACGTCGCACCCGGCGGCCAGCGAGTCGCGGATCATCGCCCACTGGAGGGCGTTGGAGCCGCGTACGTCCCGCTTCTCGGTCGAGGAGGCGCCGTAGACGTACCAGGCGTGGCCGCCGACGCGGACGTAGATCGTCGCGGCGACCAGGTCGCCGTCGTGACGGGCGAGATAGAGCCTGATCCGCTGTTCTCCATCCTCGGGGCGGTCCTCGGCGGAGAGCGCGGCGAACATCTTCTCGAAGTAGGCCAGCGGTCGCGGGGTGAAGTGGTCGCGCTCGGCGGTGTGGACGTAGAGGTCGTGGAACGCCTTGAGGTCCTCGCCGCCGGCGGAGGTGGTGACCTCGATGCCGGCCTTGGCGGCCCTCTTGATGTTGCGCCGCCAGAGCTGGTTCATCCCGGCGAGCACGTCGTCCTCGGAGCGGGCGGTTCCGTCCGGGTGCCGCAGCGGGATCTCGTAGGTGAACTGCGGCTGCCCCGCCCCGAACCCGTCCTCGGGGTTCTGCGGGATCCAGCCGGACTCGCGCAGGAAGCGGGTCACCTCGGCGCCGACAGGATCGGCCCGCCCCGGGAGGTCGGTGAGCCGCAGGACGTCGGGGTCGGCGACGCCCTCCTTGACCTGTGCCGCGTCCCAGGTGTCGGTGGGCACCGGGGGAGCGACCCGGATCGCGAACGCGCCCTGCGAGCGCAGGTAGGAGACCAGCGGTGGGAACCAGACGGTGAGCGCGCCGGCCCAGTCGATGTCGGGACCCCACGGCAGGTAGGCCAGCGTGTAGCCCAGCCGCGGGACCGGCCGGTGCAGCACCAGCCCGGTCCCGGCGAGCCGGTCGCCGGCGTACCAACCCAGCGACTCGCTGCGCCACTCGGTCTTCACCTCGGCCCAGGCCGGGGTCTGCAGGAAGCTGACCGATCGCTGCGACCGGACGTGGTCGAGGTGCTCGGCGGGGCTGATCGGTCGGACAGTGAAGGTCACCGTGCCAGTCAACCCGTGCCGATGTCGTCAGGGCGTATGGCCTTTCGGATACGTCGGCGATATGTCGACGACGCCTAGGATCAGGGCATGCGGGTGCTGGTGGTCGAGGACGAGCCGTTGATGGCTGGAGCGATCCGGGATGGGCTGCGGCTGGAGGCGATCGCCGCCGACATCGCCGGCGACGGCGACACGGCGCTGGAGCTGTTGAGCATCAACGCCTACGACATCGCCGTGCTCGACCGCGACATCCCCGGGCCCTCGGGGGACGAGGTCGCCAAGCGCATCGTCGCCTCCGGCACCGGGATGCCGATCCTGATGCTCACCGCGGCCGATCGCCTCGACGACAAGGCCTCCGGGTTCGAGCTCGGCGCCGACGACTACCTGACCAAGCCGTTCGAGCTGCGTGAGCTGGTGCTGCGGCTGCGGGCGCTCGACCGGCGGCGCGCCCACAACCGGCCCCCGGTGCGGGAGATCGCCGGCCTGCGGGTCGACCCGTTCCGGCGCGAGGTCTACCGCGAGGGCCGCTACGTGGCGCTGACCCGCAAGCAGTTCGCGGTGCTCGAGGTGCTCGCCGCCGCCGAGGGCGGCGTGGTCAGCGCCGAGGAGCTGCTGGAGCGGGCCTGGGACGAGAACGCCGACCCCTTCACCAATGCCGTACGCATCACCGTCTCCGCCCTGCGCAAACGCCTCGGCGAGCCCGCGATCATCGCCACCGTTCCGGGCGTCGGATACCGGATCGATGTCGATTCCTAGACGTCCCGGGATGAGTGTCCGGCTCAAGCTGACGCTCAGCTATGCCGGGGTCATCGTGGTCACCGGGGTGCTGCTGCTCGCCGTCGTGTGGGTCTTCCTGCTGCGCTACGTCCCCGACGGGGTGTGGATGGAGTGGCCGCAGCAGCCGGGGCGGCCGAGCGCGCCCTTCGTCCCGAACCGCTCGGACCTGGAGCGTGCCTTCGTTCCGCGGGCGGCCACGATGATGGGGTTCCTCCTCGTGTTCGGCCTGGTGGGAGGCTGGATCCTCGCCGGCCGGATGCTGGCGCCGCTGACGAAGATCACCGAAGCGACGCGTACGGCCGCGGACGGGTCGCTCTCGCACCGGATCGAGCTCGCGGGCCCCGGCGACGAGTTCCGTGAGCTCGCCGACGGCTTCGACGACATGCTGACGAAGCTCGAGTCGCAGGTGGCCGAGCAGCAGCGGTTCGCGGCCAACGCGTCCCACGAGCTGCGCACCCCGCTCGCCATCACGCAGACGCTCCTCGACGTCGCGAGCAAGGACCCGAACCGCGATGTCGACCAGCTCCTCGACCGGCTGCGCCTGATCAACTCCCGCGCGATCGACCTCACCGAGGCACTCCTCGTGCTCAGCCGCGCCGACCAGCGCTCCTTCGTCCGGGAGCCGGTCGACCTGTCGCTGGTCGCCGAGGAGGCGGTCGAGGCACTCCTGCCGCTGGCCGAGCAGCGTGGCGTGCGGATCGAGACCTCCGGCGACCAGGCCTCGGTCAGCGGCTCGCCCGCCCTGCTGCTGCAGGTCGTGACCAACCTGATCCACAACGCGATCGTCCACAACCTGCCCGAGGACGGGTCGGTGTCGGTCACCATCGCCGCCAACGAGAAGAGCGTGGTCCTCGCCGTCGCCAACACCGGCGAGGTGCTCTCGCGCGAGCTGGTCGCCACGCTCACCGAGCCGTTCCAGCGAGGCACCCAGCGCATCCACGGCGACCAGGCCGGTGTCGGCCTCGGCCTGGCGATCGTCAAGAGCATCACCCGCGCCCACGACGGCAACCTCGCCGTCCTGGCCCGGCCCAGCGGCGGGCTACGCGTCTCGGTCGAGCTGCCCCGCGCCTCCTGACCCCCGCTCAGCCGAGCAGGGCGGCCACCCCGGCGAGCGCGTCGCGGCGGACGCGGTAGTAGACCCAGGTCCCGCGCTTGTCGCGGTCGAGCAGACCGGCGCCGTGGAGCACCTTGAGGTGGTGGCTGATCGTCGGCTGGGAGAGCTCGAAGGCGTCGTTGAGATCGCACACGCAGGCCTCGCCGTCCTGGTGGGCCGCGACGAGCGAGAGCAGCCGGAGGCGTACGGGATCGGCGAGCGCCTTGAGCATCGGGGCCGCGGACGCGGCCTGGTCGGCGGTGAGGGGCTGCTTGGTCAGCGGCGGGCAGCAGGGCGCCTCGCCGACGGGAGTGAGCTCCAGGACCGCCTCGGATTTCGACATGTATCTATATTGACGGATGTCGATGGAAGTGGCAATCTGAAGATATAGACATCCGTCTATGTAATGCCTGAGGAGGCACCCCGATGTCACGTATCCAGCTGGCCCTCAACGTCGACGACCTCGAGGAGTCGATCGCGTTCTACACCAAGCTCTTCGCCACCGAGCCGGCGAAGATCCGTCCCGGCTATGCGAACTTCGCCGTCGCCGAGCCGCCGCTCAAGCTCGTCCTGATGGAGAACCCGGGCAAGGGCGGCTCGCTCAACCACCTCGGGGTCGAGGTCTCCGACACCGACACCGTCGACGCCGAGCAGACCCGGCTCGCCGAGGCCGGCTTCGCCTCGATCGACGAGCGCGGCACCGAGTGCTGCTACGCGAAGCAGGACAAGTTCTGGGTCCAGGGGGCTCCGAACGGCGAGCGGTGGGAGGTCTACACCGTCCTCGGCGACGCCCCGGTGATGCATGAGCGCACCGAGGCGTCGCCCTGTTGCGCCTAGAACGGGTCAGTCGACGGGGGCGTCGACGACCGGGGTGCCGTGGGTGTGGAAGGACGAGATCGTCCTCAACCCCCACGCCTGTCCCTTGGCGCGCTCGGTCTCGGTCCAGGTGATCAGCGGCCAGTCGGGGGCGAGCACCAGACGGGTCAGCGGGTTGCACAGCTCGATCCGGTTGCCGCCGGGCTCGTAGACGTAGAGGAAGAACGTCTGCTGGATCGCGTGCTTGTGCGGTCCGGTCTCGATGAACACGCCGGTGTCCAGGGCGAGGTCGGCGGCCCGCAGGATGTCCTCGCGGGTGTCGGTGGCGAAGGCCAGGTGGTGCAGCCGGCCGGTCGAGCCGGTCCAGTCCTCGGTGTAGACGAGGTCGTACGACTTCTGGGTGAACGTCGACCAGCGGGCGCCGATGTGGCCGTCGTCGAGCCGGATCTGCTCGGTGGGGCGGGCGCCGAGGGCGTCGATCACGAAGCCGGTGGTCGCCTCGACCTCGCGGGCCAGGTAGTTGATGTGGTCCAGGCGCCGCACCGCGACGCCGTGGCCGGGCTTGGCCTGGGTCTGGTTCTTCAGGCCCGGGCGGAGCTCGTCGGGCGCCTCCCAGTACTCGGTCTCGTGGTAGAGCGCGAACTCGTGCCCGTCGGGGTCCTGGGTCACCCACAGCGGCCCGATGCCCGGCTCGTCGTTCGTCCACTCACCGCTCGCGCCGGTGGCCTCGACGGCAGCGATCCGGCGCTCGAGCGCCTCGGGGGAGGAGCAGCGCAGTGCCGTACGCCCGATGCCGGGCGTCTCGCGCTCGGTGACCACGATGCTGTGGTGCTCGTAGTCGTCCCAGGTGCGCAGGTAGGTGCTCTCGCCGTCCTGCCCCGAGACGGTCAGGCCGAGGAAGTCGGTGAAGAATCCGACGGTCTCGGCCGGCGTCGGGGTGAAGAGCTGGGCGTGGCCGATGTGCGCCACGTCGCCCAGCGGTGGGCGGGTGGGGGTGTCGGCGACCATCCGCTTGAGCGAGGTCAGGTTCTGCGGAACAGGGTTGGGCATGATCGGTCCTTCCGTCAGCGCACCGGGACGGCGCCGGCCTCGGCGGCCAGGCGGGCCTTGCGGGTCGCCGGGCCGAAGATCGCCAGGGCGAGCGCCCCGACCACCCAGGTGCCGGCGATGAAGTAGAAGACGGCCTGGTAGCCCAGCCCGCTGTAGAGACCGGCGATGATCAGCGGGCCGGCGGCGTTGGAGAGCCGGCCCAGACCGTAGGAGAGCGAGGTGCCGAGGGAGCGGCCCCTGGTGTCGTAGAGCTCGGGGGAGTAGGCGTAGGCCAGCGCGGTGTAGCCACGCTCGAACAGGTTCACCAGGAACCCGAAGGCGACGATCAGCAGCGGCGTGAAGGTCAGTCCGTAGAGCAGACCGGAACCGGCGATGATCAGGCCGAAGACGACCAGACACCACTTGCGCTCGTAGCGGTCGGTGACCAGCGAGGCCAGGAAGGAGCCGAGCGGGGCGCCGATGGTGGTCAGCGCGACGTAGAAGATCGAGTCCTCGACGCTGACGCCCTCGGCCGCGAGCAGGGTGGGCGCCCAGGACGAGAAGCCGAAGAAGCCGATCGTCTGGGAGATCCACAGCACCGAGAGCAGGATCGTCGGGTAGAGGAACCGCTTGTCCTTCAGCATCGCCAGCCCGGCCCTGGTGACGGGCCCGTCCTCGACCGGTGCCAGCGCGGCGGGGAGCGGGCCGTGCTCGGCGGTAGCGTCGCGCTCCAGGCCGACCAGGATCTCCTCGGCCTCCGCATGGCGCCCGCGCGACTCCAGCCACTGCGGCGACTCCACCAGACGGCGTACGAAGAAGAGGAAGAGCACACCGAAGGCACCCCAGAGGAAGACCAGGCGCCAGGTCCAGTCGGCGATCGGCACGACCGCGGAGGCGATCAGGTTGGTCGCGGGCGTGCCGCAGATGCCGATCATGATGACGTACGCCTGGAACTTGCCGCGCTTGGCGCGCGGGAAGAGCTCGTTCATGTAGACCACGGCCACCACGGTCATCGCGGAGAGCCCGGCGCTGGTCATCACCCGGAACGCGCCCATCGAGACGATGTCCCAGGCGAAGACGCTGGCGAAGGACCAGACCGAGAACCAGATGGTGGTCGCCACGAGCGTACGTTTCCGGCCGAGCCGGTCGGCCAGGCCGCCGGCCACCACGGACCCGATGAACATGCCGACGAACGAGAGGGAGGTGACGTACGCGATGTGGTTGATCGTCACGCCCCACTGCTCGCGCATCACCGGAGCCGTCGTGGCGAAGGTGTTGATGTCGGCGAACTCGAAGAAGTAGGCGAAGGCGAGCGCGACGGTGGCGAGCTTGTGGAACCTGGAGATGGGCAGCCGGTCGAGCCGGTTGGCTGCGTTGGTGGGGGTGAGGTCAGGCACTGTGCTCTCCTTCGGGCCAGTACAGGCGCATGGGGTTGTCCACGAGCAGCGCCTGCTGCAGCTCGGGGGTGGGGGCGATGTGCGGGATGTGGTCGACCAGCAGCCCGTCGTCGGGCATGTGGTCCTTCAGGTTGGGGTGGGGCCAGTCGGTGCCCCACAGCACGCGGTCGGGGAAGCGCTCGACGACCGTGCGGGCGAACGGGACGACGTCTGCATAGGCGTGTCGTTGACCGTCGAGGGCCGCTGGTCCGGTCACCGTGAGGCGCTCGGGGCAGGAGACCTTGACCCACACGTCGTTCGCCGCGACGAAGTCGAGGAACTCGGCGAACTCGGGTCCGTCGGGGTCCTTGGTCACGTCCGGGCGGCCCATGTGGTCGACGACCAGCGGCACCGGCAGGCTCGCGAAGAAGTCCTTCAGGTCCGGCAGGTCGGCGGCTTCGAAGTAGATGACGACGTGCCAGCCTCGCGGGGCGATCCGGGCCGCGATCGCCTCCAGTGTCTCGGTCGGGGTGATGTCGACGAGGCGCTTGACGAAGTTGAAACGTACGCCGCGCACCCCGGCCTCGTGGAGCCGGTCGAGCTCCTCGTCGGTGATGTCGGCGCGCACCGTCGCCACGCCTCGGGCTCGTCCCGCAGAGTGTTGGAGTGCGTCGACGAGGGCGCTGTTGTCGGCGCCGTGGCAGGTCGCCTGGACGAGGACGTTGCGGGCCAGGCCGAGGTGGTCGCGGAGCGCGAAGAGCTGGTCCTTGGAGGCGTCGACCGGGGTGTACTTGCGCTCCGGCGCGAACGGGAACTCCTCGGCCGGGCCGAAGACATGACAGTGCGCGTCGACCGCGCCCTCGGGGAGGGTGAAGGTGGGCTCGGTGGGTCCTTCGAACCAGTGCAGCCAGCCGGGGGTGACCATCGGATCAGTCCTTGTAGGTGAGGCCGAGCTCGGCGAGCTTCGGGCGCATGTCGTAGATGTCGAGGCCGAGCTCTCCCTGTTGGAAGCGGGTGCGCTTGCCGGCCTCGGCGTCCTCGCGGCGGCGGGCGGCTTCGGCGACCTCGGCGGCACGGGCGGCCGGTACGACGACCACGCCGTCGGCATCGGCGACGACGACGTCTCCGGGGTTGACCAGCGCGTTCGCGACGACGACCGGGACGTTGACCGAGCCGAGGGTCGCCTTGACGGTGCCCTTCGCGTTGATCGCGCGGGAGAAGACCGGGAAGTCCATCTCGCGCAGCTCGTCGACGTCGCGGCAGCCGCCGTCGATGACCAGCCCGCGGGCGCCGCGGCTGCGCAGCGAGGTGGCCAGCAGCTCGCCGAAGAAGCCGTCCTCGGACTCGGTCACGCAGCCGGCCACGACGACGTCGCCCTCCTGGACCTGCTCGGCGGCGACGTGCAGCATCCAGTTGTCACCGGGCTGGAGGAGCACCGTCACGGCCGTGCCGCACAGCCTCGCGCCCTCGTAGACGGGGCGGACGTAGGGCCGCAGCAGCCCGAGCCGTCCCATCGCCTCGTGGATGGTCGCGACACCGAACTGCGCCAGGGCGTCGACGGCCGCGCGGTCGGCGCGCTTGATGGTGGTGTGGACTACTCCGAGCTCGTGCACTGTGTTGATCTCCTTGTCGGGGGCGCGCTCAGCGGCCCTGGTCGGCGAGTCGCCGGTCCAAGAGCGGGTAGACGCGGCGGGCGTTGGTCTCGGTCAGGGCGGCCAGGTCGGCCTCGGTGAGGCCGTGATCGGCGGCGTACGTCTCGACGTAGCGGCGGGTGTCGTCGAAGTGGTGGCCGGTGTCCGGGTCGATGCCGCGGACGGCGCCGATCATCTCCGAGGCGAACAGGACGCTGCTGTGCGGGACGACGTCGAGGAGGAGGTCGATCCCGGGCTGGTGGTAGACGCAGGTGTCGAAGAAGACGTTCCTCATCAAGGTCTCCCGCGGATCCGGACGGCCGAGAGCCTGGGCGAGACCGCGGAACCGGCCCCAGTGGTAGGGGACCGCGCCGCCGCCGTGCGGGATCACCAGGCGCAGGTCCGGGAAGTCGGCGAACAGGTCGCCGCTCAGCAGCTGCATGAACGCGGTCGTGTCGGCGTTGAGGTAGTGGGCGCCGGTGGTGTGGAAGGCCGGGTTGCAGCTGGTGGAGACGTGGATCATCGCCGGTACGTCGAGCTCGGAGAGCTTCTCCCAGATCGGGTACCAGGATCTGTCGGTGAGGGGAGGCGCCGTCCAGTGGCCGCCGGACGGGTCGGGGTTGACGTTGACGGCGACGGCGCCGAGCTCGGTGACGGCGCGCTCGATCTCGGCGACGGTCGTGGCCGGGTCGACACCGGGCGACTGCGGGAGCATGGCGCCCGCCGCGAACCGGTCCGGGTAGAGCTCGGCCACCCGGGCGCACAGGTCGTTGCAGATCCGCGCCCACTCCGTGGAGGTCTCCAGGTCGCCGATGTGGTGGGCCATGAACGAGGCCCGCGGGGAGAAGACGGTCAGGTCGATGCCACGCTCGTCCATCTGGCGCAGCTGGTTGGCCTCGATCGTCTCACGGATCTGGTCGTCCGAGATCCGCGGCCCGGCCGGGTCCGGCGTGGCGCCGGGGTCGGTCAGCGCCGCGACCTGGGCGTCGCGCCACTCGCCCAGCGGAGCCGGCGCGGTCGTGTAGTGGCCGTGGACGTCGATGATCATGCGGGGGTCTCCTGGGTCCAGAGGGAGCTCGGGACCATGGCCTGACCGGCCATGATCAGCCGAGCCGTACGCAGCAGGGCGGATCGGGTCACGCGGGTCGGGTCGTCCGGGTCGAGCCCCAGCGTCACGCTGAACTCGCCGGTGGGGTGCTCGACGCTGAGCGTGGTCTCCGAGCCGTCCGGTGTCGTGGTGACCGGCGGCAGCACCGCGAGGTCGTACGCCACCGAGCCCGGCAGCACCGCCGCGGTGGCCGCGGTGACGGCGGCCAGGACACCGATCGAGCGATGGGTGCGGTGGGGGATCAGGCTGCGGGTGCCGATCGCGCCGCCGTGCCTCGGGGCGGAGACGAGCGTCATCTTGGGATAGCTCTTCTCGGTGACGTCGCCCAGGCCCATCGCGTGGCCGGCGACGATCCGCAGCGCCTCGATCCGCGCCCGGAGCGCGTCGTCGGCGTCGATCTCCTCGGGGCTCTCGGCGCCGGTCGCGCCGAGGTCTCGGGCGTCGACGACCACCAGCGGCTGACCGTTGTCGATCAGGGTGACGTCGATCGCGCCGAGGTCGGGGACGTCGAGGGTGTCGCGTACGTTGCCGGTCGGCAGCAGGCTCCCGGCCACCGAGCCGGCGGTGTCGAGGAACCCGATCCGCACCGGCGCCGCGGTGCCGGGGACGCCGTCGATGCGGGCCTCGCCGTCGTAGCGTACGAAGCGCTGCCCGTCCGGGCCGGCAGGCGTCCGCACCGTGATCTCGGCGACCGCACCGGTGTTGCGGGTGAGGACCCGGGCCGTGGTGGTGTCGCTGTCGGGGACTACCATCCCGGTCTCGATCGCGAACGGCAGCACCGCGGCCAGCATGTTGCCGCAGTTGGGCGTCGTGTCGACCCGGTCCGAGTCGGGCTGCAGCTGGGCGAAGGTCCATTCCACATCGATGCCATCGCGCCCCGGCGCGACGATGCCCGCCTTGCTGGTCAGCGGGTGACCGCCACCCAGCCCGTCGACCTGGAGCGGGTCGGGCGAGCCCATCACCGCCAGCAGCACCGCGTCGCGCTGCGCGGTGTCGGCCGGCAGGTCGCGGGCGTCGAAGAACGGGCCGCGGGAGGTCCCGCCGCGCATGAGGAGACACCGCACGGGTGTCTGGGGTCGGGGGTATGGGGCATGACGCACGTCACAGACGATAGATCATCAACAAGATTGTTAGCAATCTCGTCGACAAAAGTCTCAGCGGGTGGTCAGCGCGGCGTGGCTCCGGTGCGCAGCAGGTCGAGGGTGCGCGGCTCGATGAGGGTGGAGAGGGTGACCACGCTGGTCGAGCGGACGACGGCGTGGGACTGGTCGATGCGTACGAGCACCTCCTGGAGCTTCGCGTGCGACCCGGTCGCGACCTTGCAGAAGACGTCGAAGGAGCCGGTGGTGACGTACGCCTCCAGCACCTCGGGGATCTCGGCGAGGTCGCGGCGTACGTCCTCGAGTGCTCCCTGGGAGATCTCCAGGGTCACGAACGCCTGCACCGTGTGGCCGGCGGCGGCCGGGTCGATCGTCGGCGCCCAGTCGCGGATCACGCCCGCCTCGGCCATCTTGCGCAGCCGGCTCTGCACGGTCGCGCGGGCGACGCCGGCGACCCGGGAGAGCTCGAGGTCGCCGACTCGCGGGTGGGCGTGCAGGGTCTCCAGGAGAGTGACGTCGAGGTCATCGAGGTTCATGGTCCGATGATAGACAGGTTGCCTAGTCAGAGCCGGTTGAGGCTGGTCCGATCTGACAGATTGACCAGTGTCCAGTGGTCAACTTGTTTGGTGTGAGTCGGCCCACTTGACTTGCCCGCATGACGCTTGCAGACACCCTGACCAACCAAGAGAAGCTGGCCGGACTCGGGCTGGCCGAGCTGGAGCAGCTCGTCGGCCTGGTGGCCTACGACGACACCTCCGACCCCTTCCCGGTCACCGGCTGGGACGCGGTCGTGTGGGCTGTCGGCAACGCCACCCAGACCGCCCACTTCTTCCAGAGCGCCTTCGGCATGGAGCTGGTCGCCTACTCCGGTCCCGAGACCGGCAACCGCGACCACCACTCCTATGTGCTGCGCAGCGGGGGAGTGCGGTTCGTGATCAAGGGCGGCGTCGCGCCGGAGAGCGAGATCATCGCCCACCACGCCCGCCACGGTGACGGCGTCGTCGACATCGCCCTCGAGGTGCCCGACGTCGACCGCTGCATCGAGCACGCCCGCAAGCAGGGCGCCCGCGTCGTGGAGGAGCCCCACGACGTGAGCGACGAGCACGGCACCGTACGCATCGCCGCCATCGCCACCTACGGCGAGACCCGTCACACGCTCGTCGACCGGTCCGGCTATGACGGCCCCTACCTGCCCGGCTACGTCACCCGCACCTCGACGCTGAAGAAGCCCGAGGGCGCCCCGAAGCGCCTCTTCCAGGCCCTCGACCACGTCGTCGGCAACGTCGAGCTGGGCAAGATGGACGAGTGGGTCGACTTCTACGGCCGCGTCATGGGCTTCACCAACATGGCCGAGTTCATCGGCGATGACATCGCCACCGACTACTCCGCGCTGATGTCGAAGGTCGTCGCCAACGGCAACCACCGGGTGAAGTTCCCGCTCAACGAGCCGGCCATCGCCAAGAAGAAGTCGCAGATCGACGAGTACCTGGAGTTCTACCGCGGCCCCGGCGCCCAGCACCTCGCGCTGGCCACCGGCGACATCCTGGCCACCGTCGACGCGCTGCGCGACGCCGGGATCGAGTTCCTCAACACCCCCGACTCCTACTACGAGGACCCCGAGCTGCGCGCCCGGATCGGTGAGGTGCGGGTGCCGATCGAGGAGCTGCAGAAGCGCGGCATCCTGGTCGACCGCGACGAGGACGGCTACCTGCTGCAGATCTTCACCAAGCCGATCGGCGACCGCCCCACGGTCTTCTTCGAGCTGATCGAGCGCCACGGCTCCCTCGGCTTCGGCAAGGGCAACTTCAAGGCCCTCTTCGAGGCCATCGAGCGCGAGCAGGAGCGCCGCGGCAACTTCTGAGCCTGTGACCCTGCGAGGCACGAGCAGGGTCACAACGCGAAGAGATCGAGCGAGCGCGCGGGTGAGCTTGCGAACCCGCGACTGCGGGTCGAGATCCATTGACCTACGTGTCAGCGGTCCGCCTGGGTAACCAGGCGGACCGGGGCATTGCCGGCGCCGTAGCCGTCGTAGCGCTCGCGGCGCTCGACGAGCTCGAAGAAGACCTCGCCGACGGTCTCGGTGTAGCAGTGCAGGTATTCACCCTCGGCGTCACGGTCGTAGAGCAGGTCGAGCTCGCGCAGGGTGGCGACGAGGTCGTCGGCGAGGCCGAAGCGGGCGACGAGGTCGTCGTAGTAGTTGCCCGGCACCTTCAGCGGCCGCAGGCCGCGCTCGCGGGCGGCCGCGACGACCCCGATGATGTCGTGGCAGGCGAGCGCGACGTGCTGGGCGGGGCCCTGCTGGTCGTGGGGGAGCTGTCCGGTGGGAAGCAGGTTGAGCGGAAGGCGTACGCCGCCGGCCGGCGAGCTCATCACCTGGCTGCGGACGAGACCGGACGGGCCGGCGACCTCCTGGGTCGGCTGCGGGGTCAGCGACAGCACGCTGGTGTAGAAGAGGACCGCCTCGTCGAAGCTGTGCCAGGGCTGGACCAGGTTGACGTGGTCGATGTGGGCGCCGTGCCGGTCGCTGCTCGAGGCCCCGCCGTCGAACTCGCCGATCCAGTCCTCGGCGTGGGAGAGGAAGACCTCGGTGCCGTCGGGGGAGGTGAAGGCGCGCAGCGCCTGCTCGCCGGCGTACGTCCTGCGGTGGACCGGCGGCGCCATCAGCCGCGCGGCGCGTTCGGCGGCCGGGTCCGAGTCGGCGACGTCGAAGCCGACCGCGGCGATCCTGGGCTCGGGGGAGGCGCTCGGCACGTCGTTGCACACGATCCGGGCCGAGCCCCAGGTCCACAGGCGCACCTGCTTGCTGCGGTGGCGGCCACCGAAGTCGAAGCCCAGCTGCTCGAGCAGCACCTCGACGCCGGAGGTGTCCGGCGCCTTGATCTCCACGAAGTCGAAGGCCTCCGGCGCGGCCACCTCCGGCAGTCGGGGGAGCGGCCCTACCCGGTGGCCGGCCTCCTCGCCGAGCAGGTCGGCGGTGCGGTCGGCGAGCCAGCGCAGCGATCGCTGCGCCTGCCGCGCGGTGCGGACCGGGTCGGTCTGTCGGAAGGTGTCGTTGAAGACCTCCAGCGACAGCGGTCCGTCGTAGCCGGCGCGCAGCACGTGGCCGAGGAAGGCCGGCAGGTCGAAGCTGCCCTCGCCGGGGAAGAGCCGGTGGTGACGGCTCCAGGAGAGCACGTCCATGCTGAGTGCCGGCGCGTCGGCGAGCTGGAGGAAGAAGATCTTCTCGGCCGCGATGTCCTCGATCTGCTTGGGGTCGTGGCCACGGGAGAGGATGTGGAAGCTGTCCAGGCAGATCCCGACGTTGGGGTGGTCGGCGAGCTCCACGATCCGCCACGAACGCCGGTAGTCGTCGACGAACCGTCCCCAGGCGAGCGCCTCGTAGGCGAGCCGGATGTCGTACGTCGCCGCGAGATCGCCCAGCCGCCGCAGCTGTCCGGCGGAGACCTCGTCGTCGTCGACGGTCGCGGTGCCGACGTTGCTGCACACCAGCATCAGGTCGATGCCGAGCCGGCGCATCAGCCGGAACTTCGCCTCGGCCCGGTGCAGCACGTCGCCGAAGGCGGACTCCTCGACGCCCTCGGCGTCGCGGAAGGGCTGGTAGAGGTCGAGGGTGAGCCCGAGGCGGTCGGCCAGCGCCCGGATCTCCTCGGGGGACTGGGGTGCGGCGATGAGGTCGGGCTCGAAGATCTCGATCGCGTCGAATCCCGCCTCGGCCGCGGCGTACATCTTCTGGACCAGGCCGCCGCTGAGGCAGACGGTGGCGATCGAGGTGCGCATGGGTCTCCGTTCGTGGCTAATGTACGAAACGGTACATACATTGTCGCGTGTTGGGAAGTGGATCGTGCTCTAGGCTCGGGGCATGGTTCAGTCGCGTGATGCCGAACGCACCCGGTCCGAGCTGCTCGAGGTTGCCACCGAGGTGTTCTCGGAGCAGGGCTATTCGGGCGCCCGGGTCGACGAGATCGCCGAGCGCACCCGCACCACGAAGCGGATGATCTACTACTACTTCGGCGGCAAGGAGGGGCTGTTCCTGGCGGTGCTCGAGGCTGCCTACCGCCGGATCCGCGAGCTCGAGCAGAGCCTGCACGCCGGTGATCTCGAGCCGGTCGACGCGATCCGTCGTATCGCCGAGCTCACCTTCGACCACCACGTCAACCACCCCGACTTCATCCGCCTCGTCTCGGTCGAGAACATCCACCGTGGCCGGCACATGGAGAAGGTCGAGTCGCTGCGCGAGCTCGGCGCCCCGGCCGCCAGTGTCCTCGACGAGGTCCTCGCCCGTGGTCGCGCGTCCGGTGAGCTCCGTGCCGACGTCGACGCGGTCGACGTGCACATGATGATCAGCGCCTACTGCGTCTTCCAGGTCGCCAACAGCGCCACCTTCGGCTTCCTGTTCGGTCGAGACATGCTCGCCCCCGAGGTTCGAGAGCGTCACCGCCGCATCCTCGGCGACATCGTCGTCGGCTGGCTCACCGCTCGCTGACACAGGCCCTGAAGAGCCCGTCCCCGCGCCGCGGGGACGGGCTCTTTGCTGTTCGGGGGTTGACGGGCCGGGGCGGGATGTGATCCCCTTCACTCTCGTAACGTACTAGTTCGTACATTAAGGATCACCCAGATGAAGTCTTCGTTTCTTGTCGGCCTGATCGGCGCGGGCGTCGGACCCTCGCTGAGTCCGGCGCTGCACATGCGCGAAGGCTTCGAGCACGGGTTGTCCTACGTCTACAAGACGCTCGACATCACCGATCTGGGGATCCCGGCCGAGGGCGTGGGCGACCTGATGAGGGACGCCCGGCGACTCGGCTTCGACGCGCTCAACATCACCCACCCGTGCAAGGAGCTCGTGATCGAGCACCTCGACCGGCTCGACGAGACCGCGGCCCGGCTCGGTGCGGTCAACACCGTGGTCTTCACCGACGAGGGTGCGGTCGGCTACAACACCGACACGACCGGCTTCGGTCACGCGCTGCGTACCGGGATGCCGGATGCCCCGCTCGGCACCGTCGTGCAGCTCGGCGCGGGAGGGGCGGGCTCGGCCGTCGCTCACGCGCTCGTGAGCCAGGGCGTCGGCCGGCTGGTCATCGCCGACATGGACCTCGACCGCGCGCAGGCGCGCGTGGAGGAGATCCGGCGCCACCACCCGGAGAGCACCGTCGAGGCGAGCCACGTCGACAAGCTGCCGGCGCTCCTCCCCGACGCCGACGGACTGGTCAACTGCACCCCGGTCGGCATGGCCGACCATCCCGGTACGCCGCTGGAGACGAGCCTCCTCCGCCCCGAGCTGTGGGTGGCGGACATCGTCTACAGGCCTCTGGACACCGCGCTGCTGCAGGCGGCGCGTGAGGTCGGCTGCCGGACGCTCCACGGAGGTCACATGGCGGTCTACCAGGCCGTCGACGCCTTCCGGCTGATCACCGGCATCGACCCCGATGCCGAGCGGATGCTCGCCCACCTGCGCGAGCTGGCCGCGGCCGGCTGACCTCTCCCCAAGAAATCGAAGAGCCAGACAAAACTCCACCCCCCCACCCGTCCGCGGTCAGGAACCGCGGGCCTACCCGAGGAGGACCCGATGGCGGGACCTGACACCGAGAACCAAGAAGGCAAGACCCCGGTCCGGGCCGCGCTGGCCAGCTTCATGGGCAGTGCCGTCGAGTACTACGACTTCTTCATCTTCGGCTCTGCCGCGGCGCTGATCTTTCCGCACGTCTTCTTCCCCACAGCCGGCGACGCCGCCCTGGTGATGTCGTTCGCGACCTTCGCCTTCGCGTACGTCGCCCGGCCCGTCGGCGCGGTCTTCGTCGGTCACTTCGGCGACCGGATCGGCCGTCGGAAGGTGCTGCTGTTCACCCTCCTGCTGATGGGTGGCGGCACGTTCCTGATCGGCTGTCTGCCGTCCTACGACCAGGTCGGCTGGCTCGCGCCCGCGCTGCTGGTGTTCTGCCGTCTGCTCCAGGGGCTCTCGGCCGCCGGCGAGCAGGCCGGCGCCAGCTCGCTCACGCTCGAGCACGCCCCCGACGACAAGCGCTCCTTCTACACCTCCTGGACGCTCACCGGCACCCAGGGTGGTCAGATCCTGGCCGCGCTCGTCTTCATCCCGGTCGTCGCGCTGCCGGACGACATCAAGTACAGCATCGGCTGGCGGATCCCGTTCTGGCTCTCCGCGATCGTGGTCATGGTGGCGTTCTTCATCCGCAGCCGCCTCAACGAGACCCCGGAGTTCGAGGAGGCCAAGGCCAACAACGAGGTCGCCAAGCTGCCGCTCGCGGTGCTGCTGCGTGACCACTGGACCGACGTGCTGCGCGTCATCTGCTGCGCCTTCATCGCGGCCGTCTCCACGGTCTTCGGCAACCTGGCCATCGCCTACGGTGTCGCGGTCGGAATGGTCGACTCGATCACGCTGTGGCTGGTCGTCGCGGCCAACGTCGTCGCGCTGTTCACCCAGCCGATGTTCGGCCGGCTCGCGGACCGGATCGGGCGCAAGCCCGTCTTCATCTACGGGGCCGTGTCCAGCGCGGTGCTGATGCCGTTCTACCTGCTCTCGATGAGCCAGGGCAGCGAGCTGCTCGTCTTCGCGCTCGCGATCCTGACCTTCTCGTTCGGCTACGCGGCCGCGAACGCCACCTGGCCGTCGTTCTACGGCGAGATGTTCTCGACCCCGGTGCGGTTCTCCGGCGTCGCGATCGGCACCCAGATCGGCTTCCTGCTGGCCGGGTTCACGCCGTCGATCGTCACCGCCCTGGGTGGCGTGCAGGAGGGCGGCTGGGTCGTCACCGCCGGCTACACCGCGGTCGTCTGCCTCGTCGCCTCGATCGCTGCCCTGACCGCCCGCGAGACCAAGGACGTACGCACCGCCGACCTCGGCCTGCGGCCGTCGCCGACCCCGCAGGGCGCGACGGCCTGACCCCGATCTGCCGAGTCGGCGCATCCTGACACTGATTCCCGCCGAGTCGGCGCGTCATGACGCGCCGACTCGGCGGGTTTTCTGGTCAGGACGAGCCGACTCGGCGGGGTTGGGTTGGGGGTCACTGCCCGCGGCGGTGGCGGTTGCGGCGGCGGACGACGTCCTTCAGGTCGGCGACCGGTCCCAGGTGGCCCAGCTTCTCGGGGTTGGTGACCGAGCGGATCCGCTGGATCTGGCCGTCGAGGATGTCGAGGGTCCAGGTGCCGAGGATGGCGCCGTCGGCGTCACGCAGGATGGCTCCCGGCTCGCCGTTGAGCTCGCGCTGCTCCAGGCGGGCGCCGATGGCGAGCAGCGGCGGCACGGCCGCGATCAGGATGCGCGCGGCCTTCGCCGCACCGAACCGGCCGCCGACGCCACCGGCCATGCCACCACCGTCGTTGACGGTCTCCACGTCTGCCGCGAGCAGTGCCTGGAGCCGGTCGACGTCACCGTCGCGCAGCGCCTCGAAGAACCGGTCCGACAGCTCGACCCGCTTGTGGCGATCGGCCTCGAACCGCGGCTTGCCGTCGTCCATGTGGCGACGGGCCCGCGAGGCGAGCTGACGGCAGGCCGCCTCGGAGCGGTCGACCGCGGCGGCGATGTCGGCGAAGCCGAAGTGGAAGACCTCGCGCAGCACGAAGACCGCCCGCTCCAGCGGGCTGAGCCGCTCGAGCAGCAGCAGCGCCGCCATCGACACCGAGTCGGCCAGCTCCAGCGCGCGCTCCGGGCTGGCATAGATGTCGTCACGCTCGTCGATGCGGGTGTCGGTCGGCAGCGGCTCCGGGAACCACGGACCGACGTACGTCTCCCGCCGCACGCGTGCGGAGCGCAGCACGTCGAGGGAGATCCGGGTGACCACGGTCGAGAGGTAGGCCTTGAGCGATTCGGGCTCGGTCGAGGCCCCCTCCAGCCGGATCCAGGTCTCCTGCACCGCGTCCTCGGCCTCGCTCACGCTGCCGAGGATCCGGTAGGCGATCGAGAACAGCAGCGGGCGCAGCTCCTCGAACTCGATCTCGTTCTCAGGCGTCACGGTGGTCCTCATTTCCAGGCTCGGTAGACATCTTCCATCCTGGGACGAGACAGCGCCCGGGAGTGTGACATCGCGACCTCAGCCGAGGCTCACCGGCTGGGTTCCCGGACCAGCGGCGTGGCCGCTGCCGCCTGGACTCGTGCGGCGCGCGAGCGGTCCTGGAGGCCGAAAGCGGATCCCGGGCGACGTGCTTCCATCTTCAGCACCCAGACCGTGCTGCGGCAGACCAGCTCCTTGACCTTCGCCGCCGGCACGCCCCGGATGCGCCCGGCGACCGCCGAGTCGTCACGGCGGGCGAGGTTCACCAGCCCCAGCCCGCGGCCGATGCTGATGCACTGGCCGACGAACCCGATGCTGACCGGCTCCGGGGTCTCGCCCGCGAGCCGGGCCAGCACCGTCTCCCCGGCCAGCGGCCCGAGCTGGTTGGCGGCCTGGCAGCTCATCCGGTACGCCAGTCCAGACGGTGCCGCGGCATCGCCGGTCGCGACGATCCGGTCGTCGTCGACGCTGGTGAGCGTCTCGTCGGTGATCAGCCGGCCGAGGTCGTCGGTGGACAGCCCGCTGCGGCGCGCCAGGTCCGGCGTGCTGAACCCGGCGGTCCAGATCGTCACCGCGCTGGTCAGCTCCCGGCCGTTGTCGAGGCGTACGCGACCGTCCAGCACCTCCTCGACCCGGGCGCCCTCGACGATGCCGACGCCCAGGCGGCGCAGGTCGCGCTCGGCGACGGCCCGACCCTTCTCGTGCAGCCACGGTCCGAGACGGTCTCCGCAGATCAGCGAGACGTTGCGGCCGGCCTCGGCGAGCTCGGAGGAGACCTCGATCCCGGTCGGGCCACCACCGACGACGACCACCGGAGCATCGGCGGGTGCCGCCTCCAGCGCGGCCTTCAGCCTGGTCGCCTCCTCGTAGGTCGAGATTCCGAAGGCGTGCTCCGCCGCCCCCGCGACCTGGGTCGTGCCGGCGCTGCCGACGGCGTAGACCAGGTAGTCGTACGCCATCTCCTGCCCGCTCCCGAGCTCGATCGTCCGTGCGCCCGCGTCGATGGCGCTCACCGTGTCGACGACCAGACTCACCCGCCCGGCCAGGACGTCCGAGTAGGCGACCACGGCCTCCGAGGACCCCGCGACCAGCTCGTGCAGCCGGATCCGCTCGACGAAGTGCTCGCGCGGGTTGACCAGGGTGATCGCGATGTCCTCGCGCTTGGTGAGCCGGTTGGCGGCCATCACGCCGGCGTACCCGCCACCGATGACGACCACGTGGGGCTTGCTCATGGATTCCTCCTGCTTGTCGAGGTTCATACCCCTAGGACACCGGCGATCGCCGATCCGTGACAGGTTGGAGAAGACGGAACGAGAACCGCGTGGATCAGGCCAGGGCTCCGACGGCGTCCGCCAGATCGTCGACGGACCGTGCGCGCTCCGGGAAGCTGCCGTCGGGGCCGGGGCTGAGCTGGAACCCCATGAAGGCGGCGTCGATGACGTGGGCTGCCCGTTCGGCGACGGCGGCAGCCACTCCGGACTTGGTCAGATGCGCGATGAGACCGCCGATCCACAGCGTGTTGGCCTCCTGGACCGCCGAGACGTACGGCTCCCTGCCGAAGAGCCCGAGCGCCGCCGCCTCCACATAGATCCTGCTGCACCTGTCGCCCTCCATCACCGCCCAGAGGTCATAGACGGCCGAACCCAAGTCCTTGGACGGCTCGAGCGCGGCGACCGTGGCGACCGAGCGCTCGTTGGACGTGCGGAGTACGTCGGCGACCAGCTGGTCCTTGGTGCCGAAGTGGTAGAGCAGGACCCGGTTGCTGGTGCCCAGCTCGGCCGCCAACGGGCGCAGGCTCAGGCCGATCAGGCCGTGCTCGTGGACGTAGTCGGTCGCCAGCTCGGCCCAGGCGGCACGGCGCTGTGGATCTTTGGCGGGCGCGGTGCCAGCGGTCGTCATGCGGCGACTGTAACAACTGGCCGCAGCATTTGTACCGCCTGCAACAAATTTGTACCACTTGCCACAATTTTCTTCTCCAAGCCCTTGACCTGGCCCTTCATGTCCGCACAGGATCATCTGCAATTCATCCGCGGTTGCCTGTTGAGCAATCCGACGCCGGAGGTTGCATGAGCCAGATCTACATCGACGGGCGCTGGTTGCCCGCGCAGTCGGGCGACCAGCGGGAGATCCGCTGTCCGGCCGACGGCGCGGTGGTCGGAACCGTCGCGGAGGCTGGAGCCGACGACACCCGGGCCGCGATCGCCGCGGCGCGGAACGCGTTCGACAGCGGCCAGTGGCCGGCGATGCCGGCGCGGGAGCGCGGCGATCTGCTCCTGAAGGTCGCCGACCTGCTCGAGCGTGACACCGCGATCATCGCCCGGGCGGAGTCGCTCGACACGGGCAAGCGTCTGGTCGAGAGCGAGTACGACGTCGCCGACGTGGTCTCCGTGTTCCGCCACTTCGGCCACGTCGCCACCGAGGAAGCCGGACGTGTGATCGACACCGGGAACGCCGTCGTGAAGAGCCGGATCGTGCACGAGCCGGTCGGGGTCTGCGGTCTGATCACGCCGTGGAACTACCCGCTGCTCCAGGTGGCCTGGAAGGTCGCGCCGTGCCTGGCCGCGGGCAACACCTTCGTGCTCAAGCCCAGCGAGATCACCCCGCACAGTGCGATCCACCTGATGAAGGTGCTCGAGGAGGCGGGGCTCCCGGCGGGTGTCGGCAACCTGGTCCTCGGTGAGGGGCCGACCGCGGGCGCACCGCTGTCCGAGGATCCCCGTGTCGACCTGGTCTCCTTCACCGGCGGCCTGGCCACCGGCAAGCGGCTGATGGCCAACGCCGCCACGACGGTGAAGAAGGTCGCCCTCGAGCTCGGCGGCAAGAATCCCAACATCGTCTTCGCCGACTCCGACCTGGAGACGGCCCTCGACTTCGCGCTGACCGCGGTCTTCCTGCACTCCGGCCAGGTCTGCTCGGCCGGCGCGCGGCTGATCATCGAGGAGTCGATCAAGGACCGCTTCGTCGACGAGCTGGTCGCGCGTGCCGAGCAGATCCGGCTCGGCGGTCCCTTCGACGAGAATGCCGAGACCGGCCCGTTGACCAGCAGCGCCCACCGCGACAAGGTCGAGGCGTACGTCGCGAAGGGCATCGCCGAGGGCGCGACCCTCCGCACCGGCGGCAGGCGCCCCGACGACCCAGCCCTCGCCGGGGGCTTCTACTACCTGCCCACGATCCTCGACGACTGCACCACCGACATGTCGGTCACCCAGGACGAGTCCTTCGGTCCGGTTCTCACGGTGGAGACCTTCACCGACGAGGACGACGCCGTCCGCATCGCCAACGACTCCATCTACGGTCTCGCCGGCGCCGTCTGGACCCGCGACGCCGGCCGCGCCGAGCGGGTCGCCGCCCGGCTGCGGATGGGCACGGTCTGGATCAACGACTACCACCCCTACGTGGCCCAGGCCGAGTGGGGCGGCTACAAGCAGTCCGGCATCGGGCGCGAGCTCGGCCGGGCCGGGCTGGAGGAGTACCGCGAGACCAAGCACATCTGGCACAACATCGACCCGAGCCCCCAGCACTGGTTCGCGCCCCGCGAGACCAGCACGAAGGAGAAGTGAGCGATGCCCGCGACGTACGACTTCGTCATCATCGGCGGTGGATCGGCCGGCTCAGCGCTGGCGAACCGGCTCAGCGCCGACCCGTCCACGAAGGTCCTGGTGCTGGAGGCCGGCCACAGCGACTTCAAGATCGACCCGTTCATCCACATGCCGGCGGCGCTGCCGTTCCCGATCGGGTCGAAGTTCTACGACTGGGGCTACGAGACCGATCCCGAGCCCCACCTGGGCGGCCGCAAGGTCTACCACGCCCGCGGCAAGGTGCTCGGCGGGTCCAGCTCGATCAACGGGATGATCTTCCAGCGCGGCAACCCGATGGACTACGAGCGCTGGGCGGCCGACCCGGGCATGGAGAGCTGGGACTACCGCCACTGCCTGCCCTACTTCAAACGCATGGAGAGCCGCTTCCTCGAGGACGGCACCTCCGGCGCCGACCGGTGGCGCGGCGGCTCCGGCCCGCTCCACCTCGAGCGCGGCCCCGCCTCCAACCCCCTCTTCTCGGCGTTCTTCGAGGCCGCCCAGGAGGCCGGCTACCCGCTCACCGACGACGTCAACGGCTACCGCCAGGAGGGCTTCGCCCCCTTCGACCGCAACGTGAACAACGGCCGCCGCTGGTCGGCCGCCCGGGCCTACCTGCACCCTGTGACGGACCGGCCCAACCTCACCGTCGAGACCTTCGCGCACGCGACGAAGATCCGCTTCGACACCTCCGGCGACGTCCCGCGAGCAACCGGTGTGGACTACGTACGCGGCGTCGGCCGGGCCCGCAAGCCCCACTCCGTCGAGGCGAAGGAGATCATCTGCTGCGGCGGCGCGATCAACACCCCGCAGCTGCTCCAGCTCTCCGGCGTGGGGGAGGAGTCCCTGCTCCGCTCGCACGGGATCGACGTCGTGCACCATCTGCCCGGGGTGGGGGAGAACCTCCAGGACCACCTCGAGGTCTACATCCAGTACGCCTCCAAGCAGCCGGTCTCGATCGCGCCCGGTCTGGTGTGGCACCAGCGGCCCAAGATCGCCTGGCAGTGGCTCTTCGGCAACAAGGGCCTGGGGGCGACCAACCACTTCGAGGGCGGCGGGTTCGCCCGGTCCAACGAGGACGTGGACTGGCCGAACCTGATGTTCCACTTCCTGCCGATCGCGATCCGTTACGACGGCTCGATGGCGCCCGGGCAGGAGAAGGGTCAGCACGGCTACCAGGTGCACATCGGCCCGATGTACGCCGACACCCGCGGCCACGTCCGGATCAGGTCCGAGGACCCCTTCGAGCATCCCTCGATGCTGTTCAACTACCTCTCCACGGCCAACGACCGGCGGGAGTGGGTCGAGGCGGTGCGCGTCGCGCGCGACATCCTCAACCAGCCCGCCTTCGCGCCGTTCAACGCCGGCGAGATGTCGCCGGGGCCGTCGGTGGAGACCGACGAGGAGATCCTCGAGTGGGTCCGCAAGGACGCCGAGACCGCGCTGCACCCGTCCTGCACCGCGGCGATGGGCACCGGCGAGATGGCCGTCACCGACCCGACCTCGATGAAGGTGCACGGCACCGAGGGGCTGCGGGTGGTGGATGCCAGTGTCTTCCCGTATGTCACCAACGGCAACATCTACGCGCCGGTGATGATGGTCGCCGAGAAGGCGGCCGACCTGATCGCGGGCAACACCCCGCTGGCACCGTCCGACGCTCCCTACTACCGCCACCGCGACGACTCGCCCCTGTGGCCGGCGGGAGACCCGCGCAACCAGGCGTGAAAACGCGATCGTGACCCAAGCCGGCGCCGGGCGGACCAGCCTGCCGGGCACCCCAACCGGAGGAGACAGCTCATGCCGGAGACCATCGACCCGTCGCGTACGCCCTTGGGCGAACCTGCTGCGGCCCCAGACGACATCCCCTTGACCAAACCGGAGCTGAACAAGACCGTCTTCTTCGGATCCGCCGGAGTGGTCGTCGCGTTCACTCTCTTCGCTCTGCTCGCGCCGGATACCGCCGGGACCGCGATCGGGCACGTCGTCGGGTGGATCTCGACGTACTTCGGCTGGTGGTACTTCGCGCTGGCTGCGGCACTGATCGCCTTCGTGCTGTTCATCTGCCTGTCCCGCCACGGGCGGGTCCGGCTCGGCCCGGAGGAGTCCCGGCCGGAGTACTCGATGTTCACCTGGACCGCGATGCTCTTCGCGGCGGGCATCGGCGCCGACCTGATGTTCTACTCCGTCGCCGAGCCGGTCTCGCAGTACCTCACCCCACCCACCGGTGAGGGGAACACCATCGCCGCCGCCGAGCAGGCCGTGAACTGGACGCTGTTCCACTACGGCCTCTCCGGCTGGGCGATGTACGCCGTGATGGGCATGGCGCTGGGCTACTTCTCCTTCCGTCACGGGATGCCGCTCTCGATCCGCTCGGCGCTGTACCCGATCTTCGGCAAGCGGGTCCACGGTCGGATCGGTGACGGCATCGACATGGCCGCGGTGCTCGGCACCATCTTCGGCATCGCCACCTCGCTCGGCATCTCGATCGCCCTGCTCAACGCCGGGCTCAACGTCCTCTTCGACATCCCCGAGGGCCGCGGGGCGCAGGTCGGCCTGGTCGTGGTCGCCGTGCTGCTCGGCACCGCCTCGGCGGTCTCCGGGGTCGACAAGGGGATCCGCCGGCTCTCCGAGCTCAACGTGCTGCTGTCCCTGGCGCTGATGCTCTACGTGCTCTTCTCCGACAACACCGCGTTCCTGCTCAACTCGCTGGTGATGAACCTCGGCGACTACCTGGTGCATCTGCCGGGGATGAGCTTCGACACGATGCCGTACGACACCGTGGAGAACCCCGACGTGGGGGTCTGGAAGAACCTGTGGACGCTCTTCTTCTGGGCCTGGTGGGTGGCCTGGTCGCCGTTCGTCGGGCTGTTCCTGGCGCGGATCTCGCGCGGGCGGACGATCCGGCAGTTCCTGGTCGGCGTGATGATGATCCCGTTCGGCTTCATCCTGCTGTGGGTCTCGATCTTCGGTAACAGCGCGCTCGGTCGGATCCGCGGCGGCGACGCCGAGTTCGGCGAGATGACCAACGCCAACTACGCCCAGGGTTTCTACGCCTTCCTCGACAACTATCCGGGCGCGATCGCGCTGGCCGCGCTCGCGACGCTGACCGGCTTCCTCTACTACGTCACCTCCGCCGACTCCGGCGCCCTGGTGATGGGCAACTTCACCTCGCGCCTGCCGCACCCGATGGCGGACTGCTCGATCCCGGTACGCATCTTCTGGTCGTTCGCGATCGGCGCCCTGACCCTCGCCCTGATGTTCGCCGGGGGAGACGCGTGGCTCACCACACTGACCAACGCCACGATCATCATGGGACTGCCGTTCTCGATCGTGCTCGCGCTGGTCGCCGTCGGACTCCACCGCTCGCTACGGCTGGAGTCGTTCAAGACCGACAGCGCGCGGTACTCCCTGCCGGCCGCCATCTCCTCGGCGCGCCTGGTCGGGGCGGCCGACGGCGGCGTACGTCCCTCGCTGTCGCAGCGGCTGCGCCGCTCGGTCACCTACCCGACCGCACGGGACACCGAGCGGTTCATCGGATCCGTCGCGACACCGGTCCTGGAGGAGGTCGCCGCCGAGCTCTGCTCCCACGGGCTCACCTCGACGGTGTCGGAGACCAAGGCCGTACGCGGTGTCCACGGTGTCCACCTGCACACCGAGCTCGAGGACGCCCCGGCGTTCGTCTACAAGCTCACCCCGCAGCCCTGCCCCGCACCGACGTTCGCCGTCGGCCGCGTCTCGGGCGAGTTCTACTTCCGCACCGAGGTCCACCTCGCCGAGGGCACCCAGGGCTACGACGTCAACGGCTACTCACGCGAGCAGCTGATGGGTGACGTCCTCGACCAGTACGAGCGCCACCTCTCCTACCTCCACCTCGTCCAGCAGGAGCAGCTGCCCGCCGAGGTGCCCGAGGTGCCGGTGGCGAACCTCAGCGAAGCAGATCGGTGAGATCGATCTTGACCGGGAACGGCACCGGGACGTCGAGCCGGTCGCGGAAGATCCCGATCGGGACGTAGGCGTTGGTGAGGTCGTCGCGCTCGTAGACATGGATCGCGGGCGCGCCGTCCTCGTTCTCGATGCGCCAGTAGTGGGCGATGCCCGCCTCGGCGTACTTCTGCGGCTTCACCGCCCGGTCGCGGTGCTCGGACTCCGGCGAGACCACCTCGACCACGAGAGCCACCGAGCTCGCATCGTAGAAGGAGGCCTGGTCGGAGATCCGGGTCGTGCTCACCAGCACGTCCGGCTCCGGCCGGTTGCGCCTGTCGAGCACCACCGTCAGCTCCCGATCGACCTCGAACCCGTCGGGCGCCTGCGCCGTCAACGCGTTGGTCAGGGCCGTGACGAGCCGACTGTGCCAGCGGCGCTGCGGTGACATATTGAAGACCAGAGCTCCGTCGATGAGTTCGGTATGACGCGGCGCCTCGACGAGCATGTCGAGGTCTTCGGAGTACCAACCCTCCTCACGGGGAGGGTGCATCCAGTCGGGCAACGCGGTCATGTCTTCGAGGATACCGCCTGATCGCCGGGGCTGGCTGGGTCTCGTTAGGGCGCGCAGAGGTGGTCGTGTCTTCGTGGGGCTGTTTGCCGCCGACCCTTTCCTGGATGGTGTTCTCGGTATCGCCCGGAGTCAAGGACGGCCTTCGGCCGCCGGCTTCGCCGGTCGCCTTCGGCGATCCTTGACACCGGTCGACCCCGAGAATTTTGGCTGTATACAGGGTCGGCGGCAGGGTCTGGTGCGGAGGATTTGGTTGGGTACGGGATTGGGGCCGTGGCTGGCGATGTCCCTGGGCGGCTCGTGCTTCGTGGCTGACCAGGACAGAGGATCCGGCCTTGTGAACCGTTCACAAGAAACGACCGGTGCGCTGTCGTCCGGGTCTGGTGCGCGTCGCTGTACAAGCCGATGACGCTTCGTGAACGGCTTCACAAGCCCAGTCCCAACAACCCGCCGACTCGGCGCTACTGTCCCGCACCCAGGCACCGCTCGGCGCAGCTGCGCAGTGGTGTTGCGGCAGCGTTGGCTGGTGGTACTCCGGCGGGTCGGTCGCGGCGAGCCGGGTGCTCCAACTGAATGCTCCAGTCAGAGACGGTCGCTTCGACGCGGATCCTGCCTGGGGGAGTCGTGGTGATGTGCATGTTCCGGCCGAGAAGAGTTGCGCCGGGCATGGGCGCCGGCCGGGGTCCGCGTTCCTCGCGGGAAGGGCCCGTCGGCCGGGGTGCTTCGGCGGCGGTCGGTCGCGCTGAATCGGGGCGAGCGTGCAGGGATGCCGCTTCGACCGGGCGAAGCGAGGGAAATGGTGCTGTGCGTGATCCGGCGGCCCGCCTATGGGTCCGGCTGTTCAGGGGCGGCGGGTGAACCGGATCGTGCCGTCCGGTAGCCGTTCATGGAGGTACGCCGGGGCGTGTGCCAGGCGGTGATGGTGGAGACAGAGCAGTGCGCCGTCCTTGAGGTCGGTCTTGCCTCCCGCAGCCCACGGATTCAGGTGGTGGGCGTCGCACCATTCGGGTGGCATGTCGCAGCCCTCGGCTTGGCAGCACTTGGCCTGCAGTCGGAGTGCTTTGCGTTGGATGGGTTGGAAGAACCGGCTGGCTCGGCCGGCGTCGAGGACCTCGCTGTCACCGCCGAGGACCCAGGGGATGATGGTGGCGTTGCAGGCCATGCGTCGGGCTTCGGCGGCGGTGATGGTGGTGCCGTTGGTCTCGTTGTAGCCCAGGGTGGCGGTGCCGAGGTCTTTGCGGAGGTCTTCGAGGGAGATGACGACGTTGAGGGTGGTCGCATCGCCGCCGTGGCGGGGCAGCGCGGCGGGGTCGAGGGTCTCCAAGAGCCGGGAGAACCCTTGTCCCATCAACCGCTCCCATGGCGGCAGCGGCGAGCCCTTCTCGACCAGTTGTTGTTTGCGGGGTTGGGCATAGGCCTCGACCAGCCGCTTGAACCGCATCCCGATCGAGACCGGCAGCACGCCGTCGAACCCGACGGTGCCGTCGTGGTTGTCCCAGACCCGCAGGGCGGTCTTCTGCTGGGCTCGTTCCTCTTCGGCGAGCAGGGCCTTGGCTTCGGCGTCCTCGAACCGGGCCGGGTCGATCTCGGCCAGGATCTTCCTGCCGACGATCGCCAGCTCGTTCGCGGTCAACCTGGTGGCGTAGTCCACGAGCAGTTTCTCGGCCAGGGCCAGGTCTTCGGCGCTGGCGATCGGGTCGGCCTCGATCTTGTCCAGGGCCTTGGTGATCACCCGGGCCTTGTCGTGGGAGACCGAGCCGGCGGCAAGGCCATCGGCGACGACCTCGTATCTGGCGACCTTGGTGGCGAGCTTGATCTGGGATCGGGCCACGGCCTTGTCGACCAAGAGTTCGGCGCGCATCCAGGCGGAGGCGTCCTTGTCGCCGGTCTCTTCGGCGATGTCACTGGCCTTGGCCAACACCCGGAGCTTCAGCGCGGCCTGTTGGGTCTGGATCGTCTCCAGACGGGTCAGCAGGTCCTTCTTCGTCGAGGTCCGCCAATAGGCAGGGTCGCTGGCGAGCAGGTCTTGGAGGGAGGACTCGATGGCAGCAAGAGCGGTGTCGATCGCGTCGCCGGGGTTGGTTCCCCAGTGGTCGACGTCGCGCTCGAGACTCATCGTGATCCCTCCCCTCAGAGGTGTGTCGTGATGGGTCTGATTCTACGCCAGCAAGGGATACCTAGCCACCTATAGGTGCAGGTCAAGTGCCACTTTCGCGGTGAGCGAACGACATCGCTTCTGTGGATGGTAAGTGGCCCGAAGGGCCACCCCTCCACCCCCACAAGCCCCACTGATCCCAGCAAGAACCCCTCCGCGCCACACCCGGGCCGCCGCCCCGATAGCCAGCCAAATCTTTTCTCGACGGACCCCGGTGTCAAGGACCGCGAAGCGGCCGGCGAAGCCGGCGGCCGAAGGCCGTCCTTGACTCCGGGGACCGTCGAGAAGACCCTCAAAGCAAGGGTCGGCGGCCCACCCCAGCCACGAAACACCCCCCCAGCTCAGGCGAAGTCCACAAGCCGCCCATCAGCATGCATGACACACCCACGCCCGATCCACGCAACAGCATGCTCCTTGTCCCCGACAGCGATGTACGAGTAGCTCGGCGGCACCCAGACGAGGTCATAGGGGACGCCACCCAAGGCCACCTCCGTGGCACGAACGGCGTCGTCGGAGGGGTCGAGAGTGCGTACGGCCTGCTCGACGGAGTCGAAGTATCTTCGGCCGTCTTCGGAGAGCTCCTTCGCGCACCAGGCACACATGCCCAAGGAGTCGATCTGCTCGGCGGTGGCCCTGATCGGGGCGTCGAGACCGAGGAGCTGGGGGCAGGCCCGGACATGCAGGAGACGACCCGTCGCGTGCGCCACGAAGAGGGTCTCGGGGGTGTCGGAGGGCATCTCCGGAGCCTAGAGGAGGAAGCATGCCCTACCCGGTATCTGACACAAAGTCAGGACGTTCGGCCCCCGTGATCGGTGTGGTCCAGGTCACGTACGATCCGAGGTATGGCGCATTACCAAAAGCGCGGGCAGATCCCGCCCAAGCGGCACACCCAACACCGCGACGGAGAAGGGAATCTCTACTACGAAGAGCTCATGGGCGAGGAGGGGTTCTCCTCGGACTCGTCCCTGCTCTACCACCGCCACATCCCCTCGGCGGTGAAGGACGTACGCATCTGGGAGCTGCCCGACCACGGCACCACCCCCAACCATCCGCTGCGCCCGATGCACCTGGGGCTTCACGATCTCTTCGAAGCCGAGGAATGGAAGAGCCACGACGCGGTGACCGGTCGCCGGCTGGTTCTCGGCAACGGCGACGTACGCCTTCACTATGCGGTCGCGGGGGAGGCCTCGCCGCTCTACCGCAACGCGATCGGCGACGAGTGTGTCTACGTCGAGTCCGGCAGCGGGGTCGTCGAGACGGTCTTCGGAGACCTGGAGGTCGGGGAGGGCGACTACGTGGTGATCCCGCGCGCCACCACTCACCGCTGGGTGCCGGGCGGCGACGCACCACTGCGGGTCTACGCGATCGAGGCCAACTCCCACATCGCCCCGCCGAAGCGCTATCTCTCCCGGTTCGGCCAGTTCCTCGAGCACGCTCCCTACTGCGAGCGGGACCTCCGGCTCCCGACCGATCCGCAGACGGTCGAGGAGAGCGAGGCGGAGGCCCAAGGAATTGAGGTCCTTATCAAGCACCGGGGCCCGGGCGCCGGCGGGATCGCCGGCTCGGTCCACGTCCTCCCGCACCACCCGTTCGACGTCGTCGGCTGGGACGGCTGCCTCTACCCCTACGTCTTCAACATCGCCGACTACATGCCGATCACCGGCAAGGTGCACCAGCCGCCGCCCGCTCACCAGGTCTTCGAGGGCAACAACTTCGTGATCTGCAACTTCGTGCCGCGCAAGGTGGATTACCACCCGCTCGCGGTGCCGGTGCCCTACTACCACTCCAACGTCGACTCCGACGAGGTCATGTTCTACGTCGGCGGCGACTACGAGGCCCGCAAGGGCTCCGGGATCGGCATCGGCTCGATCACGCTCCACCCCGGTGGCCACGCCCACGGCCCACAGCCCGGTGCGACGGAGCGCAGCCTGGGCGCGGAGTTCTTCGACGAGCTCGCGGTCATGGTCGACACCTTCCGGCCGCTCGAGGTCGGCGAGGCGGGTGCCGCGGTCGACGACGGCAAGTACGCCTGGACCTGGGCGGGGGGTCGCCAGTGACCTGGCTGGACATCAAGGACAGTCAGTTCGGCCTCGAGGCGCTTCCGTACGCCACCTTCCGCACCGCCGCGGACCCCTCGCCGCGGCTGGGAGCGAGGATCGGTGACCTGGTGCTCGACGTCGCCGCGGTCACAGGTGTCGGCGAAGGCGGTCTCGACGCGCTGCTCGCCGCCGGGCCGGCCGTCTGGAAGGACGTACGCGCCCAGTTGACCCGGTTGCTCAGCGACCCCGGGAGCGAGGCCGACGTGCGACCGCACCTGGTGCCGCTCGCGGAGGCCGACCTGCTGCTGCCGTTCACGGTGGCCGACTACGTCGACTTCTACGCCTCCGAGCACCACGCCTCCAACGTCGGGAAGATGTTCCGCCCCGACTCCGAGCCACTGACGCCCAACTGGAAGCACCTGCCGATCGGCTACCACGGCCGCTCCGGCACGGTGGTCGTCTCCGGCACCGAGGTGGTCCGGCCGACCGGGCTGCGGAAGACGCCGGACGGGATCGTCGACGGTCCCTCGATCCGGCTCGACATCGAGGCCGAGATGGGCTTCGTGGTCGGCGTCGGCTCGGACCGGGGCACTCCGGTCCCGCTCACCGAGGCTGCCGACCACATCTTCGGGATCACGCTCCTCAACGACTGGTCGGCGCGTGACATCCAGGCCTGGGAGTACGTCCCGCTGGGCCCGTTCCTCGGCAAGTCGTTCGCCACCTCGATCTCGCCGTGGGTCATTCCGCTCGCGGCGCTCGAGGCGGCCCGGGTGAGCCCACCGGAACGCGACGTTCCGCTGACCGGCTACCTCGACGACTCGGCGCTCGAACCCTGGGCGCTCGACCTCGCCCTCGAGGTCAGGCTCAACGGTTCGCTGGTCTCCGAGCCGCCGTACGCCACGATGTACTGGACCGCCCCGCAGATGCTCGCGCACATGACCGCCAACGGCGCCTCGCTCCGTGTCGGCGACCTGTTCGCCAGCGGCACGATCAGCGGACCCGGGCCGGGTCAGCGCGGCTCGTTCCTCGAGCTCAGCTGGTCCGGGGCCGAGCCGTTCAAGCTCGACGACGGCTCCACACGTACGTTCCTGGAAGACGGCGACGAGGTCACGATCACCGCGACGGCTCCCGCGCCGGGCGGCGGCCGGATCGCGCTCGGCGAGGTCAGCGGACGGATCCTGCCCGCGAAGGAGCGCCCATGACGACGGTCTACGAGTTCACCCCCCGCTACCTCGAGGTCGACATGCAGGGGGTGATGTTCAACGGCTGGTACCTCGCCTACGTCGACGAGGCGATGAACCATTTCATCGACGCGTGCGGGGTGCCCTACCCGCGCTGGGAGGAGCTCGGCATCGACGTCCAGCTCGTCCACGCGGACCTGGACTGGAAGGCCGGCATCGGCTTCGGCGACCGGGTCCAGGTGCCGGTGCGCACCACCCGGATCGGCACCAAGAGCTTCACCCTCGAGTTCGAGTTCCGCCGGGGCGAGGAGGTCACCTGCGCCGTCTCGGTCGTCTACGTGGTCGTCGCCGCCGACGGCTCGGGCTCGACCGCCCTCCCGCCGGAGATCGCCGCCGCGATCGAATAGTCGCAAGAACGGTCAAGCGAGCCGGGGATCTCGGGTGTGAGACTCGTCGGGTGCTCGAGACAGATGAAGAGATCGCCGACCTGCAACGCCTCCTGGACGCCTCGATCGGCCGCGCGAGCGGCCACCTGACCGGCATCGTCAACGACGACCGGCGCCTGAACGCCCGTCAGCTCGTCACCGAGCTGACGGGCATGAAGGTGCTGGTGCTGGCCACCGTCACCGCCCGCGGTGAGCCGCGGACGAGCTGCGTCGACGGCCACTTCGTCCACGGTCGCTGGCTGTTCGGGACCTCTCCCACCGCCGTCAAGGCCAAGCACATGCTCGCCCGGCCGGCGGTCAGCGCGACCCACGTCGACGGTGAGCGGATCGGCGTCTTCACCCATGGCACCGCGCACGTGGTCTCCGAAGGACCCGAGTTCGAGGCCCACAACGCCTACTTCACCGAGTTCTACGGTTCGGACCCGCAGACCTGGGAAGGGCCGGGCGTGGTCTACGCCACCATCGAGCCGAGCTGGATGGTCGCGTACGCCTCCGACCCTGCGTCATTTGCGGGCTGAACAATTACTGCCGAGTCGGCGGATCCGCCCCCTCTCGCTCGCTTCGCTTCGCGAGACACGGGGGCGGATCCGCCGACTCGGCGCCACGAGGCTGACTAGTCAGTCAGCGTCTTCTTGATCTCGGTCTTGAGCACCTTGCCGACCTTCGAGCGCGGCAGGTCCGGCCAGACCTCGATCTGCTTGGGGGTCTTGACCGCGCCGATCCGCTCCTTGACGTACGCCTTGAGGTCGGCGACGTCGACCGAGGCGCCGGGGCGGGGGAGGACGACGGCGGTGACGCGCTCGCCCCACTTCTCGTCGGGCAGGCCGACGACGGCGCAGTCGGCGATGGCCGGATGGGTCATCAGCGCCTGTTCGACCTCGGTCGAGTAGACGTTGAAACCACCGGTGATCACCATGTCCTTCGCGCGGTCGACGATGTGCAGGAAGCCTTCCTCGTCGAGGAAGCCGATGTCGCCGGTGTGGTGCCAGCCGTGTGCGGTCGCCTCGGCGGTCGCCTCGGGGTTGTCGAGGTAGCCGCGCATGACCAGGGAGCTGCGTACGACGATCTCGCCACGTTCGCCGGAGCCGAGCATCGCGCCGCGCTCGCCCATGATCGACACGGTCACCAGCGGCGCCGGACGACCGGCCGAGGAGAGCCGTTCGGCGGCGACGGTGCCGTCCTCGTGGAAGTGGTCGGCGGGCGCCATGGTCGCGATCATCATCGGCGCCTCGGTCTGCCCGAACAGCTGCGCCATCACCGGGCCGATCCGGGTCAGCGCCTCCTCGAGGCGCGTCGCCGACATCGGTGCCGCGCCGTACCAGAAGCAGCGCAGCGAGTCGAGGTCGGTCGACTTCAGCGCCGGGTGGTCCAGCACCAGGTAGATCAGCGTCGGCGGCAGGAACGTGTGGGTGACCTGGTGGCGCTCGATGTGCTCGAGGAACGCACCCACGTCCGGCGTACGCATCACCACGATCGTGCCGCCCAGGCACAGCACCGGGAAGCAGAGCACCCCGGCGGCATGGGTCAGCGGTGCCAGCGCGAGGTAGGTCGGGCGCTCCGGCGCCCCCGGCCACGGGTAGGCCATCAGGGTGATCGCCGACATCGTCTCCAGGTTGGTCCCGGTGAGCATGACGCCCTTGGGGCGCCCCGTGGTCCCGCCGGTGCCGACGACCATGGCCAGGTCGTCGACGACCTCGACGGGCTCGAACACCTCCTCGGCAGAGCCGAGGAAGTCGTCCCAGCCGATCGCCCACTCATAGGTCGCGTCGAGGCAGACCAGGGTGGTCAGCTCCGGCAGATCCCCACGGATCTGGTCGACCAGGCCGGCGAAGGCCGACTGGAAGATCAGTGCCGAGCAGCCGAACAGGTCCAGCAGCTCACGGTTCTCGGCGGCTTCGCTGCGCGGGTTGATCGGGCACCAGACGCCCCCCGCGCGGCTGATCCCGAAGACGGAGGCGAAGGCGACCGGGTCGTTGGCCGAGAGGATGGCGACCTTGTCGCCCGGGGCGACGCCGCGGGCCCGGAGGCCCGCGGCGACACGCACCGAGAGATCGACGACCTCGGCGTAGGACCAGGTGTCCTCGCCGCAGACGAGACAGGGCGCGTCGCCCCCGAGAGAGGCACCCTTGTCCAGATAGTCGACGAGCTGCATCGGGCCGCCCTCAGCCGCGCTGCCGGGTCACGACCGGCTCCGAGACCAGCCCGAAGGCCTGCAGCTGGCCGAGGAGCTCGCGGTGACCGAACGCCTGGCAGCCCGAGGCGAAGCCCACCCGGCGAGGCGGCTGCTGCAGCAGCGAATAGGCGACGTACGCCTGCATCAGCCCGGTCTGCTTGTAGTTCTGGTTGCCGTGGATGACGCAGTGCGCGCGCCCCAATGGGCCGGAGGCGTGGACCGAGTCGAGCGACTTGTTCAGGCGTGGGTTCTCGCGCGGCGGCATCTGGTTCATCACCTGGGCCGCCGTGGCGGTCAGCGCCTCGTCGCGCTGCTCGGCGTCCATGTCCTTGGTCGCCTCGAGCGCAGCCGCCACGATCTGCGGCACCCCGTTCATCAGCGCGGCGTTGAAGACGCCACCCTGGGCCTTGCAGGTGGCCACCTTCGGGTCGCGGCGGTACCAGACCGGGTGCGAGGTGCCGCCCCACGGCAGCGAGAGCGCCAGCTCGTGCTGGCCCGGCACCACGAGCGGGACCAGCCCGGCGGTGGGGTCGAACTCGACGTACGCGTTCTGCTCGAGGTAGTGCGCCTTCGAGGTCGCGGCGTTGACCAGGATCGTGCGGGTCGAGGCGATCGTGGGGGAGCCACCCCAGAAGACCGCGATGTCGAGGGTGTCGAGGCCTGGCTGCTCGAGACAGATCTCGGCGGCGATCTCGCCGGTGGTGTACATCTGCGCGATGCCGGGCGCGAGCAGCAGGCCCTTCTCGGCAAAACCCTCGCCGTACTTCTCGTCGCAGGTGATCAGCCAGTCCTGCTCACCGGTGGTGTCGGTGTAGTGGACGCCGGCGGCCAGCGCGGCCTCCACGACCTCGGGACCGTACTGGGAGAACGGTCCGACGGTGTTGAGGACGACACGGGCGCCGGTGAGCAGCTCGGTCAGCGCCTCGACGGAGTGCTCGACCTCGGCGATCTCGTAGTCGGCGGTCTCGATGCCGGGTACGTGGGCCGCCATCGAGGCGACCAGCTTGTCCTTGGAGCGGCCGGCGGCCACGAAGGGCACGCCGAGCTCGCGCAGGTATTCACAGACCAGCCGGCCGGTGTAGCCGGAGGCGCCGTAGACGATGACAGGCTTGTTCTCGCTCATGCCGTCGCCTCCGTAGAGAAGGTCGAAGAATACGGACGCGACGGCCTGAGGCCATCGGTCGCTCGCTGACGCTCGCTCATGCTCACATCCCCATTCCGCCGTCGACCGGCAGGCCGACTCCGTTGATGAACTTCGCCTGGTCGGAGGCGAGGAAGACGACCGCGTCGGACATGTCCTCCACGGTGCCGAGCCGGCCCGACGGGGTCAGCTCGACGACCCCGCCGACCGCCGCCTCCGGAGACTCGAAGAGACCGAGCTGGGCGACGTCGTTGGCCAGCCCGGCGCCCATCTCGGTCGGGACCAGTCCGGGGTAGACGCAGTTGACGCGTACGCCGTAGCCGAGCTTGCCGCTCTCCATCGCCGCCACGCGGGTGAGCCGGTCGACGGCGCTCTTGGTGGCCGAGTAGACCGAGATGCCCGGGAAGGCGATCGTGGCCGCGACCGAGGCGACGTTGACGATCACGCCGCCGTTGCCCGCGGCGCCGTCGGGCCGCATCGTACGCAGCCCGTGCTTGAGACCGAGGGCGGTGCCGAGCACGTTGACCTCGAGCATCTTCTTCACGTCGTTCGGGTCGAGCTCGGTGACGAGGCTCGTGATCTCCACACCGGCGTTGTTGACCAGGATGTCGAGCCCGCCGAGCCCCTCGACCGCGGCGGCGACGCCGGCCTCCCAGGAGGCGTCGTCGGTGACGTCGAGGTGCACGAAGGTGCCGCCGATGGACTCGGCCACCTTCACGCCCTGGTCGTCCTTCAGGTCAGCAACGGCCACCTTGGCGCCGGCTGCCGCGAGCGCTCGGGCCATCCCCTCGCCCAAGCCTTGGGCCCCGCCGGTGACGAGTGCCGTACGTCCGCTCAGATCGGTCATCTGTGACTCCTTCGTCGCTGTGATGTCGCTGTGATCCGGCTCACAGGCAATCGCGAATCTTGACGAGTGTCAAGAGTTTTCTTGACGATTGACCAGAAAATGGCACGGATGGCACCGGACGACGCACGGGAGGGGGTATCGTGCCGCCCATGACCCAGGTCGCCGCACCCAAGTCGCCTCGCCGCACGCCCGCCGACAAGCACGACGAACGCCGCAAGGCGCTCGCCGAGTCGGCGCTGCGCACCCTGGGGGAGCTGGGCTACGCGCGGGCCAGCCTGCGCGAGATCGCCAACAACTCCGAGTTCAGCCACGGCGTCGTGCACTACTACTTCAACGACAAGCTCGAGCTGATCGTCTACTGCGTGCGCTACTACAAGCAGACCTGCGTCCATCGCTACGACGGTGTCGTCGCCGAGGCGACCTCCCCGGAGGACCTCGTCGCCCGGTTCGGTGACAAGCTGGTCGAGACGATCGTCGAGGAAGCGCCGATGCACCGGCTCTGGTACGACCTGCGCTCACAGTCCATGTTCGAGGAGAGCCTGCGCGAGGCGGTCACCCAGATCGACCAGAGCCTGGAGGACATGATCGCGCGGGTCGTGAACCGCTACGCCGAGCTCGCCGACACCGAGCCCGCGATCCCGGCGCCGGTCGCCTACGGGATGTTCGACGGCGTCTTCCAGCAGGCGCTGCTGGGCTACCTCAACGGTCGCGACGGAGCCCTGGACGACCTGCGCGACCAGGTCGTCGGGCTGATGCCGATGCTGCTGACGCCCAAGCGGTAGAGCCCGGTCGGCCCCCGTCAGCGGCGGATCGGCCGGCCGGGGTACGCCGCCGGGTCGAGGCTGCCGTCTCGCACGACGAAGGTGCCCTCGACCAGGAGATGGACGACGCCGTCCGAGGGCCGGGTGGGGTCGAGGTACGTCGCCTGGTCGGTGATCCGGTCAGGGGAGAGGACGACCAGGTCGGCGTCGGCGCCGGGCGCGAGGTAGCCCTTGCCGCGCATGGCCGGGGTGAACGGGGCGAGCACCTGAGCCGGTAGGTAGGAGCAGCGGCGGAAGGCCTCCGGCCAGGTCCAGGCGCCGGTCTCGCGGACCATGCGGCGCAACGAGCGGGCGTAGGTGCCTGCGGTACGAGGGTGGGTCTGGCCACCCGGCGGCAGCGGCCACTCCCGGGTCTCGCTCACGCCGCCGGACCACTCCACCGGCATCGCGTCGCTGGCCACGATCGCGTCAGGGAAGGCGAGGGCGCGCTGCAGCATCGCGTCGTCGGTGGGGGAGTCCTCCTCGAGGAAGTGGACCACGCAGACGGCGCCGGGGTCGGTGGCCCGCAGCTCGGCCAGGCGTGCGACCGACGCGATCCGCTCCCCGGTGGCCACCATCGTGATCGAGGACGGCCTCAGGCCCCAGGCGCCGAGCCGCTCCGGTGCCAGGAAGAAGGCGCCGACGGCCGTGGAGCCGGCGCCGTACGGATAGGCCTCGACGGTGACGTCGGACCCGGCCGTGCGGGCATCGTCGAGCAGGCCGAGGACGCGGTCGACGTGGCGGCGGGAGGTGCTGTTGACGTGGCAGTGGTGCATCCGCGCGCCCGTCTCGGCGGCGGCACGGGTGATCTCCTCCGAGCCGTCGATCGGGGTGGTGGGATCGGCCTCGACGATCTCGCGTACGTGGGTGAAGGTCGCCGTGCCGCTGCGGGCAGCGAGCCGGGCGACGTCGAGGAACTCGGCGGGGTCCGAGCGTGGGGCGTAGCCCATCAGCACCCCGATCCCGAGCGCCCCCGCGGCCAGCTCGGACTCGAGCAGCTCGAGCCAGGCGTGCCGCTCCGCGGCCGAGGACGTACGTTGCCACGCCGGGTCGCCGAGCATCGACAACGAGGTCTCCAGGTCGGCGGCCGGCGTGATCCCGAGATGCGCGACGGCACGGGCATCGCCCCACGAGGCCGAGAAGCCGTAGTGGAGCACCCGGCCGTCGGCCGCGGCGCGCTCGTAGGCCAGGTCGAGGGGGAGCAGCCCGGACTCCAGGTCGAGGGTCGTGGTGACCCCGTCCATCGCCTGGAGCCGCTGGCCGGCGATCGAGTGGACGTGGCTGTGCAGGTCGACGAACCCGGGACCGACCACGAGCCCGGTCACGTCGATCACCTCGTCGGCCGGATCGTCGGGCACCCTCCCGACGGCCACCACGGACCCGTCGGAGACGGCGACGTCGGCCATCTGCTCTGTCCCTGCTCGGGGGTCGATGACCCGGCCACCTCGGAGAATCAGCACCCCGTCATCAAACCGTCCCCGGCCACGGGGGCCATTGTCCGATCGGACAACAGCACGGCCTGTTGACTGTCCGATACGACGAACACGGACACCGTCGCGACTCCCTACGGTTTCGGCATGCCCCACGACCAGACCCGCCCGGACGCTGTCCGATCCCTGCAGGAGCGCTTCGCCGACCTCGTCGCCGAGCACGGCGTGCCCGGTGCGTCGATCGCCGTGCTCACCGGCGACGAGGTGATCACCGCCGCGGCCGGAACGGCCAGCCTGGCCACCGGGGTCGGGGTCGACACCGAGACGGTCTTCCAGATCGGCTCGATCACCAAGATCTGGACCACGACGCTGGTGATGCAGCTGGTCGACGACGGTCTCCTCGACCTGGACCGGCCGGTGCGCGACTACCTGCCCGAGCTCGTCATCGGCGACCGCGAGGCCGGCGAGGCGATCACGACCCGCCAGCTGCTGTGCCACACGGCGGGCTTCGAGGGCGACATCTTCACCGACACCGGCCGCGGCGAGGACGCCGTCGAACGCTACGTCGCGACCCTCACCGACCTGCCGCAGCTGTTCGCCCCCGGTGAGACGTTCTCCTACAACAACACCGGCTTCGTCGTGCTCGGTCGGCTGGTCGAGGTGCTGCGAGAGGCCCCGTTCGACCAGGTGCTCCTCGACCGGATCGCGCGACCGCTCGGCCTCGCCAGCGTCTCCCCGAGTCCGTACGAGGCGATCCTGCGCCGTGTCGCCACCGGCCACCTGCCGGGGGCGGACGGCGCCCCGGAGGCGGCGCCGACCTGGGCGCTGGCCAGGTCCAACGCGCCGGCCGGCTCGATGCTCGCGATGACGGCGAGCGACCTGCTCGGCTTCGTGCGGATGCACCTGAGCGACGGCACCGCACCCGACGGGACCCAGGTCCTCTCCGCCGCGGCCGTCGCGGCGATGCGGGAGCGCCAGGTCGAGCTGCCGCTGCTCTCCGGGATGGGCAGCGCCTGGGGCCTGGGCTGGGAGCTCATCGACACCCCGCAGGGCACGGTCATCGCGCACGACGGCGGCACGATCGGCCAGGCAGCGTTCCTCCGGGTCGTACCCGAGCACGGGCTGGCCGTCGCGCTCCTCACCAACGGTGGCGAGGTCTTCGGGCTCTTCAACGCGGCCGTCGCACGCTTGCTCGAGGAGCTCGGCGGCGTACGCCTTCCCGAACGGCCCACGCCGCCGGACGCGCCCGCGACGGTCGACGTCGATCGGTTCCTGGGGCACTACGCGGACACGATCTACGACATCGAGGTCACTGCGAACGGTGCCGGTGGGCTCGTCCTCGACCGCACCCCCAAGGACATCATCGCCGAGATCGGCGAGCAGCCGATGCGGTTCTCCCTCGTCCACCTCGACGGCGACTCCTTCATCGCCACCGAGCCCGTCCGCGGCATCCACGTCGTCTTCGCCTTCCTCGGCGAGGCGGACGTCCCGGCGAAGTACGTCCACTACGGCCGCGTCGTCGTGCGTGCCGACTGACCATTCCCCCGAGAACTCTGCCCAGAACCTTGCCGAGAGAGGTACGTCCCATGAACCAGCGCCGAGCCAGAGCAGCCCTGAGACCCGCCCTCGCGGCGCTGACCCTTCCCCTGGCCGCCGCGGGCCTGGCCGCGTGCGGCTCCGGCGGCGGGACCGGATCCGAGGCGTACGTCGACGGCGAGTCCTTCACGATGGCGATCGCCTCCGACCCCGGTGCCCTCGACCCGCACGGCGGCGTGACGAGCACCCTGCTGCAGCTGAGCCGGTTCGCGTACGACTCCTTGGTCAGCGTCGACCGCGACGGCGAGGTGCAGGCGCAGCTCGCGGAGAAGTGGAGCGTGGACGGCACCACGGTCACCTTCGACATCAAGGACGACGTGACCTGCTCGGACGGCTCGGAGTTCACCGCGCAGACCGTCGTCGACAACATCAGCTGGGTCGAGGACCCGAAGAACAAGAGCCCCTACCTGGGCGTCTTCATCCCGGCCGGCGCCACCGCGGCGGCGTCCGGACAGACCGTGACGGTCACCTTGGCGGCGCCAGCGCCCTTCGTGCTGGCCTCCTTCTCCAACCTGCCGATGATCTGTGACAGCGGCCTCGCGGACCGGGCCGGCCTGAAGGCCGGGACCGCCGGCACCGGCCCGTACGTGCTGAAGGACGCCGTCCCCGGCGACCGCTACACCTACGAGGTCCGCGAGGACTACGCCTGGGGCCCCGACGGCGCCACCACCGCGGCCGAGGGCACCCCGGCCACCATCGTGGCCAAGATCGTCGCCAACGAAACCACGATCGCGAACCAGCTGCTCTCCGGGGAGCTGAACGCCGCCGCGATCGTCGGTCAGGACGCCGCCAGGCTGGACGCCGCGAAGCTGAACCGGGTCGACGCGCAGGCAGTGGTAGGGGAGCAGTGGTTCAACCACAACGAGGGCCACCCGACCGCAGATCCCGCGGTACGTGCCGCGCTGACCCTGTCGCTCGACCTGGCCGAGCTGCAGAAGGTGATCACCGCCGACAAGGGCGGTCCGGCGACCCAGCTCGCCGTCGTCGAGCCGGCCGGCTGCACCGGCTCCTCCGTCGAGGGGAACCTCGCCGACGACGACACGGCTGCCGCCGAGAAGGCACTCGAGGATGCCGGCTGGGCCGCGGGTGCCGACGGGGTCCGCACCAAGGCCGGGAAGCCGCTCGTGGTCGAGTTCGTCTACGACTCCTCGCTCGGCGCGCCCGGCACCGCCGCGGCCGAGCTGGCCGTCGCGGCGTGGAAGAAGGTCGGCATCGAGGCCAAGGCCACGTCCCTGGACCAGACCGCCATCCAGACCGCGATGTTCGGCACCGGCGACTGGGACGTCGCCTGGGAGCCGGTCAACATCAACACCCCCGACCAGATCGTCCCGTTCCTCTCCGGGCCGACGCCCGCCGAGGGCGGCAACAACTTCGCCGGCATCGCCAACACCGGCTACGACGCAGCGGTGAAGACCGCGATGGCCGAGAACGGTGCCGAGGGCTGCGACGACTGGCTGGCCGCGGAGGCAAGCCTGTTCGAGTCCTACGACGTGGTGCCGTTCGCCAACAACCTGCTGCCGTTCTTCTCCCAGGGTGCCGAGCTCGAGGTCGTCGGCGGTGTCGTCCCGACCAGCATCCGGATGCTGGGTTGAGGCAGGCGTCGATGACAGCGACATCAGCGGCGCCCGCGCCCCCGGCGACGGGGGTGCGGGGCCCACTGGGCGGGCGGTGGACCCAGTTCGCCCTGCGCCGCGGTGGCCGGCTGCTGGTGTCGCTGTTCGTGCTGGTCACCGCCTCGTTCCTGATGATCCACCTGGTGCCCGGCGACCCGGTGCGGGCCGCGCTCGGGATGACCGCGCCGACCGAGCTCGTCGAGGCGCGGCGGCACGCGCTCGGCCTCGACGACCCGCTCCTGACCCAGTACCTGGACTATCTCGGCGGCCTGTTCCGCGGTGACCTCGGCGAGTCGATCCAGACCCAGCTGCCTGTCGGGGAGACCATCGGCCGGCGCCTGGGCGCCACCGTCTCGCTCGGCCTGATCGCCTTCGTCCTCGCTCTCCTGATCGCCGTACCGCTCGGGGTCTGCGTCGCGGTCGCGACACGGCGCGGGCGCCGGCAGCGTACGTCGCTGGGGTTCGCCTCCGGCAGCGTGGTGATCGGCTCGATCCCCGACTTCCTGATCGGCGTGGTGCTGGTCGCGGTCTTCGCGGTCGGCCTCGGCTGGCTCCCGGTCGCGGGCCGCGAGGACGGGGCCGCGTCCTACGTCCTGCCGGTCCTCGCCCTGGCGATCGGGCCGGCCGCGATGCTCGCCCGGATCGTCCGCGTCGAGATGATCTCCGTGCTGGAGTCCGACTACATCCGCACCGCGCGGGCCAAGCGGCTCCCGGCACGCCGGATCCACCTGGTGCACGCCCTGCCGAACGCCGTCACCGCCACGCTGACCCTCGGCGGGATGCTGCTGGCCTCGATGGTCGCCGGCACCGTGCTGGTCGAGAACGTCTTCGCCTGGCCCGGGCTCGGCAGCACCATCGTCTCCTCGATCGTCACCAAGGACTATCCGGTCGTGCAGGGCACGGTGCTCGTCTACGGGGTGATCGTGCTGCTGGTCAACACGCTCGTCGACGTCGCGCTCGCCGTGCTCGACCCCCGTTCGACGGTGGGGGAGGCGTGATGAGGGCGCTGCGTACGCCGGTGGGGGCGACCGGTGCGGGTCTGCTCGCCACGGTGCTGCTGCTGGCCGTCCTGGCTCCGCTCGCGTTCGGCGACGGGGCGGCCGCCGTCGACACCGACAACCTGCTCGCCGGGCCCTCGGCGGAGCACTGGTTCGGCACCGACAACGCCGGCCGCGACCTGTTCCTGCGGGTCCTGGTCGCCACCCGGCTCTCGATCACCCTGGCGCTGCTGGCGACCGCGATCGCGGTGCTCACCGGGCTGGTGCTCGGCTCGCTGCCGTGGCTGCTCGGCCCACGGCTCGGGCGACCGGTGACGGCGCTGGTCAACATCCTGGTCGCCTTCCCCGGGCTGCTCCTGGTCCTCTCCTTGGCCACCGTGTTCGGAGTCGGTGCCCGCGGGGCCGTACTGGCGATCGGGTTCGCCGGTGCGCCCACGTTCGCCCGTCTCTGCCAGACGCTGATCGCCGGGATCGCCGCCCGCGACTATGTCGCCGCGGCCGAGATCGCCGGCCTCGGCCGGATCCGGATCCTGGTGCGGCACGTGCTGCCCAACGTCGCGGAGCCGCTCGTCGTCAACGCCACCATCGGCGCCGGGGGCGCGCTGCTCGCCTTCGCCGGCCTCTCCTTTCTCGGCCTCGGCGTCCAGGCGCCCGCCTACGACTGGGGGCGGCTGATGCAGGACGGCCTGGCCGGGATCTACCTCCACCCGCTCGCCGCGCTCGCGCCGGGGATCGCGGTCGTCATCGCCGGCCTGGCCTTCAACCTCACCGGCGAGGCGGTCGCCGGTGCCTTGGGCGTGACGCCGGTCGTCGGGCCACGGGCCTGGTCGGTGCCGGCCCGCTCGACCCCGGCGAAGTCGCCGGCGCAGGGAGACGACCTGGTGCTCGACGTACGCGATCTCGCCGTCGCCTTCCCCGGCCCGTCGGCCCCGGTCACCCCGGTCCGTGGCGTCTCCCTCTCGCTGCGTCCCGGTGAGGCCGTGGGGATCGTGGGGGAGTCGGGGTCGGGCAAGTCGCTCACCGCGCTCGCGATCGCCCAGCTCGTCGAGGAACCCGGCCGGGTCACCGGCGAGGTCACCCTCTGCGGCACCGACCTGAACGACGGCGGCCACCACGAGGACCTGCTCGGCACCTCGCTCGCGGTCGTCTTCCAGGACCCGATGACCTCGCTCAACCCGGCCATGCGGGTCGGCCCGCAGCTCGCCGAGGTGAGCCGCTTCCACCAGGGCCTCGGCCGGCGTGAGGCGCTCGCCCGCGCCGTCGACCGGCTGCGCGCGGTGCGGCTGCGTGACCCGGAGCGGGCGGCCCATGCGTACCCGTTCGAGCTCTCCGGCGGCATGCGTCAGCGCGCCATGATCGGGATGGGACTGATGGGCACCCCGCGGCTGATCATCGCCGACGAGCCCACGACCGCCCTCGACGTCACCGTCCAGAAGCAGGTCCTGGCGCTCCTGGAGGAGGTACGCCGCGAGCACGGCACCGCGATCCTGCTGATCTCCCACGACGTGTCCGTCATCGGCGAGATCTGCGACCGGGTGCTGGTGATGTACGCCGGGCGCATCGTCGAGGAGATCGCCGCCGGCGACCTCCACAGCGACGCCCGGCACCCCTACACCCGGGCGCTGGTCGCGGCGGTTCCGTCGATGAGCACACCGCGGGATCTGCCGCTGGCCACGATCCCCGGCCAGCCGGTCGACCCCGCCGCGCTTCCCCCGGGCTGTGCGTACGCCGCCAGGTGCCCGCTCGCGACCGACCAGTGCCTGAGCGAGGAGCCCGCGCTCCTCGACGGGGTCGCGTGCTGGCGCGCGGGTGACCCGCTCCCGATGGAGCAGACGAAGCAGGTGAGCGTATGAGCATGCGGTTCGAGCAGGTCAGCGTGCGGTTCGGGCGCACCCAGGTGCTCCACGAGGTGAGCCTGGAGGTGCCTGACGGCTCGATCGTGGGCTTGGTGGGGGAGTCCGGTTCGGGCAAGTCGACGCTCGCCCGGGCCGGCGTCGGGCTGGTGCCGCTCAGCACCGGGCGCATCCTGGTCGACGGCGTCCCGGCCGGACGGCGCTCCGGTGTCCAAATGGTCTTCCAGGATCCCTACTCCTCCCTCGACCCGCGGATGAGCATCGGCGAGAGCATCGCCGAGGCGATCCCCGGACGTACCTCGAAGCCCGAACGGGCCGCCGAGGTCGCCCGCCTCCTCCGGCTGGTCCATCTCGACCCGGGCCGCGCCGGCCAGCGCCCGGGGAGCCTCTCCGGCGGCCAGCGGCAACGGGTCGCCCTGGCCCGCGCGCTGGCCGGCCGGCCCCAGGTGCTCATCGCCGACGAGATCACCTCGGCGCTCGACGTCTCCGTCCAGGGCGCCGTGCTCAACCTCGTCCGCGAGATGCAGCGCGAGCTCGGTCTCTCGATGCTGTTCATCTCCCACAACCTGGCCGTGGTGCGCTACGTGGCCGACACGGTCGCGGTGATGAGCCACGGGCACATCGTCGAGCACGGGCCGGCGGGCGACGTACTGGAGAACCCGAGTCATCGCTACACCCAAGAGCTTCTCGCCGCCGTCCCCGGCGGCACCTCGAACACCCTCACCAAGGAGACCTGATGACCATCGATTCCGCTCACTGGCAGACCCGGCTCACCGCGCTGACGAAGAAGCACGGCGTCCCCGGGGCCCAGCTCGGCATCCTCCGGGTCGGCCGCGACGGCGCCGAGGACGAGCAGGTCACGCTCGCCACCGGCGTGCTCCATCTCGGCACCGGCCAGCCCGCCACGACCGACTCCGTGTGGCAGATCGGCTCGATCTCCAAGGTCTGGACCGCGACCGTGGTGATGCAGCTGGTCGACGAGGGCAAGCTCGCCCTCGACACCCCGGTCAAGGAGATCATCGGTGATCTCGATCTGCGTGACCCCGAGGTCACCGAGAAGGTCACGATCCACCACCTGCTCACCCACACCAGCGGCATCGACGGCGACGTCTTCACCGACACCGGACGCGGTGACGACGTACTGGAGAAGTACGTCGCCCGCCTCGGCGAGGCCGCCCAGAACCACCCGCTGGGCGCGACCTGGTCCTACTGCAACTCCGGCTACGTGCTGCTCGGGCGGGTCATCGAGGTCGTCACCGGCCAGACCTGGGACCAGGCGATGCGTGAGCGGCTCTTCACGCCGCTCGGCCTCACCCACACCGGCACCCTGCCCGAGGAGGCGATGCTCCACGCGCTCGCGATGGGCCACCTCGGCACCGGCGACGAGATCGCCCCGGCGCCGGTATGGGGGCTGCCCCGCTCGTGCGGCCCGGCCGGCCTGATCACCGCGACCGCTGCCGACGTGCTCGCCTTCGCCCGGATGCACCTGAGCGGTGGGGTGGCGAAGGACGGCACCCGGGTGCTGTCGGCCGAGTCGGTGGCGGCGATGGCCGACTTCCAGGTCGACTGTCCGGAGAAGGACCTGCTCGGCGACTCGTGGGGCCTGGGCTGGTTCCGCTGCGACTGGCACGGGGCGCGTGCGATCGGCCACGACGGCAACACCATCGGGCAGGCCGCGTTCCTGCGGCTGCTTCCCGAGGCCGGGATCGCGGTCTCGCTCAACACCAACGTCGCCAGCGCCATCGCGCTCTACCAGGACCTCTTCGAGGAGATCTTCGCCGAGCTCGCCGACGTCCGCCTCCCGGACCGCTTCGAGATCCCCGCCGACGCGCCCGAGGTCGACATCACCCCGTTCCTCGGGGAGTACTCGCGTGAGTCGGTGCTGGAGGAGGTCCTGGTCCTCGACGGCAAGCCGGTGATGCGGACGACCGTCTCCGGACCCGTCGCCGAGCTCGAAGGTGCCTCCGAGCCCGAGGTGCACGAGCTGGTGCCGGTCGCGGAGGCGATCTTCGCGGTCAAGCCCGACAAGTCCGCGGCCTACTTCCCCGTACGTTTCTACACGTTGCCGACGGGCGAGCGATACCTCCACTTCGGCGCCCGCGCGACCCCGAAGAAGGCCTGAATGCGTCAACCTCAGATCGATCTCCACCGCCTCCTGGACGACATCCGGGAGCTGGTCGAGACCGAGTCGCCCTCCACCGACCTGGACGCCGTCGCGCGCTCGGCCGAGGTCGTGGCCCGCCTAGGAGCCGCCCACCTCGGCGTTCCCCCGGAGCGCATCGTCGTCGACGGGGTCACCCATCTGCGCTGGAGCTTCGGGCCCGGACCCCACGTCCTGTTGCTCGGCCACCACGACACGGTCTGGCCGCACGGCACGCTGGAGAGGATCCCGTACGCCGTCACCGACGGTGTCCTGCGCGGCCCCGGCTGCTTCGACATGCTCGCCGGTCTGGTCGTGGCACTGCACGCGGTCGCCGCGCTGCCGGCTCCCGACGGGGTCTGCCTCCTGGTCACCGGCGACGAGGAGCTCGGCTCGCCGTCCTCGCGCGCGCTGATCGAGGCCGAGGCCCGGGAGGCGTCCGCGGTGCTCGTGCTGGAGGCATCGGTGGGCGACGGAGACCTCAAGACGGCCCGGAAAGGCACCTCGATGTACGAGATCGAGGTCGTCGGACGTGCCGCCCATGCCGGCCTGGAGCCCGACAAGGGCGTCAACGCCACCATCGAGCTGGCCCATCAGGTGCCTGCGGTGGCCGCACTCGCCGACCCGTCCGCGGGCACGACGGTGACCCCCACGTCCGCATCCGCGGGCACGACGCTCAACACCGTCCCGGGCGCGGCCCGGTTCACGGTCGACGTACGCGCCTGGAGCGCGGCCGAGCAGGAACGGGTCGACGCCGCGATGCGCGCTCTGGAGCCGGTTCTCGACGGCGCGAAGCTGGTCGTGCACGGCGGGATCAACCGGCCGCCGCTGGAGGAGTCCATGTCGGCGCGGCTCTTCGGTCGGGCCGCCGCCGTCGCGACCCGGCTCGGGCTGCCGGTGCCGGGTCAGGCCGCGGTCGGCGGGGCCTCCGACGGCAACTTCGCCGCCGGCGTCGGCACCCCGACGCTCGACGGGCTCGGCGCGGTCGGCGGAGGGGCACATGCCGAGGACGAGCACGTGCTGGTCGACCGGCTGGTCGACCGGACGATGCTGCTGCACGGGCTCCTGCACGACCTGCTCGAGGAGCAGGTGGCCGGCGCTCCGGCCGACGGATCGAGGGGCCGGCCGTGACGCGGGCATGGGGGGCGTACGTCCGGGCCGCCGAGGCCGCCCGGGTCACCGTTCGCGAGCTCGACGGGATCGTGGAGCTGCAGCGGGCCGAGAAGGTGCTCGGCGGGATCTGGGGTGTTCCGGACAATCCGCCACTCGGGTCCGAGCTGATGCGCGCGATGCGCAAGGCCGAGGGCTACGTGGCGGGTGCGTTCGACGATGCCGCGGGCGAGGAGATGGTCGGCGTCTGCGTCGGGTTCCACTCGGTGCCGGCCGCCCGCACGATGCACAGCCATATCGCCGGCGTGGTCCCGGAGATGGCCGGTCGGCACGCGGGTTTCGCGCTCAAGCTCCACCAGCGGGCCTGGTGCCTGGAACGTGGGATCACGCTGATGGAGTGGACCTTCGACCCGCTCGTGGCCCGCAACGCCTACTTCAACCTGGCCAAGCTCGGCACCCGGGTCGCGGAGTATCTCCCCGACTTCTACGGCTCGATGGGCGACGGCATCAACGACGCCGAGGACGCCAGCGACCGGATCCTGGTGCACTGGGACCTGGACTCGCCGCAGGTCGCGTCCGCGTGCGACGGCAGCCCGGTCGAGGTCGCTGCGGTCGTTGCGGCTGCCGGCCCGGGTGCGTCCTGGGTCGAGGTGCCCCGCGACATCGAGGCGCTGCGCGTCTCCGACCCCGGCGAGGCCAGGGCGTGGCGTACCAAGGTCCGCGACCAGCTGCTGAGCGGCCTGGAGTCGGGCCGGGTCGCCGGCTTCGACCGCGACCACGGATATCTGCTGACCGGCACAGCCCCCAAGGAAGGAACCGCATGAAGCTGGAAGGGATGAAGTTGGACGGGATGGAGCTGCGACGGGTGTCGATGCCACTGGTGTCGCCGTTCCGGACCTCCTTCGGCACCCAGAACGAGCGCGACATCCTGCTGCTGCGCGCGGTGACCTCGCAGAGCGAGGGGTGGGGCGAGTGCGTCGCGATGGCCGACCCGCTCTACTCCTCCGAGTACGTCGAGGCGACCGCGGACGTGCTCCGTCGCTTCCTGCTCCCCGCGCTGGCCGCGGCCGGTGGTGAGCTGGAGCGGCACGGGGCGTACGCGGTGGGCAAGGTGCTGCACCCGTTCAAGGGACACCGGATGGCGAAGGCGGCGCTGGAGATGGCGCTGCTCGACGCGGAGCTGCGCGCGGCCGGGAGGTCCTGGGCCCGCGAGCTGGGCGCCGTGCACGACCGGGTGCCGAGCGGTGTCTCGGTCGGCATCTTCGACTCCGTACCCCACCTGCTGGACGTGGTCGGCGGCTACCTGGACGAGGGCTACGTGCGGATCAAGCTCAAGATCGAGCCGGGCTGGGACATCGAGCCGGTGGCCGCGGTCCGGGAGCGGTTCGGCGACATCCCGCTGCAGGTCGACGCCAACACCGCCTACACGCTGCGCGACGCCCGCCACCTTGCGAAGCTCGATCCGTTCGACCTGCTCCTCATCGAGCAGCCGCTGGAGGAGGAGGACGTCCTCGGCCACGCGGAGCTGGCCCGCGAGATCCGCACCCCGGTGTGCCTGGACGAGTCGATCGTCTCCGCGCAGACGGCCGCCGCCGCGATCTCGCTCGGGGCCTGCTCGATCATCAACATCAAGCCCGGCCGCGTGGGCGGCTACCTGGAGGCCGTACGCATCCACGACCTCGCCGCCGCGCACGGACTCGCTGTCTGGTGTGGCGGCATGGTCGAGACCGGGCTGGGACGCGCCGCCAACGCTGCCCTGGGCGCGCTGCCGGGGTTCACCTTGCCCGGGGACATCTCCGCCTCCGACCGGTTCTATCGCACCGACATCACCGAGCCGCTCATCATCGAGGACGGCCACATGAGCGTCCCGGCCGGCCCGGGTCTGGGCGTCACCCCGATCCCGGAGATCCTGGAGTCGTTCACCACCTCGACCGAATGGATCCCGCTCGGAACGCAGAGGTAGATCGGTGGACGGCGTCGGTGGCCGGATCTAGTATTCCGGGCGTGAGCCAGCGTCCGCGCGCGAGTCTGGGCCGCGTGCTCGACGACCTGGGCGACACGCTGCTCGAGCTGCTGGCCGGCGACCCGGTCCACGAGGGCGAGATCGGCGGTGTGGTGATCCACGACCCCGACGACGATCCGGTCCATCCTGCCGGGGCGCTGGTCCTGGCCGTCGGGGTGCCCTCGGGCGAGCTTCCGGAGCTCGTCCGCGAGGTGGGGCGGCGCCGGGCGGTCGGGCTGGTCGTCCGCGCGCCCGTCGTGCTGACCGGGGCCATGGCCGCGGCGGTCGAGGAGAGCAGGGTCGCCCTGCTCGGGCTGCGCCGTGGCGCGACCTGGGCGCAGCTGACCGCGCTGCTGCGGTCGCTGCTGGCGGAGGGCGACATCGGCCCGACCGAGGCGGAGACACTCGGCGGCCTGCCCTCGGGCGACCTGTTCGCGGTCGCCAACGCGATCGGCGCGCTGCTGGACGCGCCGGTGACGATCGAGGACCGCAGCTCGCGGGTGCTGGCCTTCTCCGGGCGTCAGGACGAGGCCGACGCCTCGCGGGTCGAGACGGTCATCGGCCGCCAGGTTCCCGAACGCTACGCCCGGATGCTCACCGACCTCGGTGTCTTCCGCGAGCTCTACCGCGAGCACCGCCCCGTCGTCGTCGACCCGGCCCGGCTCGACGAGGACAGGATCAGCAAGCAGCGTGTCGCGATCGCGGTCCGTGCCGGCGACGAGGTCCTCGGCTCGATCTGGGCGGCGATGGACGGTGAGGTCACGCCCGAGCGGAGCGCGGCGCTGCGCGACGCCGCCAGCCTGGTCGCGCTCCACATGCTGCGCGTGCGGGCCGGCGCCGATGTGCACCGGCGGTTGCGTACGGATCTGGTCAGCTCGGTCCTCGAGGGCGCGGCCGGTGCTCGAGACGCGTTGGGCCGGCTCGGCCTCGCCGGGCGTCCGGTGGTCGTGCTCGCCCTGGCCCTGCGGCACGAGCCGTCGGCCGAGCACGATCACGAACCCGACCCGGGCGGCGCCAGCACGCTCGAGCGCGCCGCCGACGCGCTGGCGGTGCACCTCTCGGCCGCCGTGCCGGCCTCGGCGGTCGCGGTCGTCGGCGGCATCGTCCATGCCCTGGTCCCGCTCCCCGGCGACGGCTCCGAGCCCGAGGAGCGGGCCGCCCGGCTGGCCGGGGAGTTCTGCGAGCGTCTCGGTACGCGGCTGCCGGTCGTCGTCGGTGTCGGCGGTGTCGGCTCGGACATCAGCGCCATCGTCGCCTCCCGCGAGGCCGCGACCCGGGCGATGCGGGTGCTTCGCGACGGCGTCGCCCCGGGCGGCGAGACGCGCTCGGTGGCGCGGCTCGCCGACGTCTACACCCAGTCGTTGCTCCTCGAGCTCCGCGACCTCGCCGCCGCCAGGGACGAGCGTCCGGTCGGCCCGATCGCGCTGCTCCTCGACTACGACGAGCGCAACGACTCCGGTCTAGCCGAGACCCTGGACGCGTGGTTGGACGCGAACGGCGACGTACGCGCCGCTGCCGCCGCCCTCTTCATCCACCCCAACACGCTGCGCTACCGGCTGCGCCGGCTCGAGCAGGTCAGCGGCCTCGACCTCGCCGACCCGGAGCAACGTTTCGGGGCGGCGCTCCAGCTGCGTCTCCTGGCGCTGCGCTGAGGCTCCGCACCTACGGGTCCGGCTCAGACCACCATCGCGACCACGGCCGCCGCGGCGAGGACCGTGGCGGCGATGCGTACCTTTCCGATCGGCTCGTGCAGCACCAACGCCGCGGAGAGCGCGACCCAGATCAGGCTCGAGCTGCGGACGGCCGCCACCAGTGAGACCGGAGCGTGCAGGGTGGCGTAGAGGCTGAGGACGTACGAGGTGGGGATCAGCACCGCGAGCACGGCCACGGTCCGGGCCTGGGTCCTGGCCTGGCGCAGCCCCTCGGCGTACTTGCCGCGCACGATCACGCTCCACAGCACCACCTGGATGACCGTGCCGACGGCGTAGTAGGCGATCGGGTCGAGGCCCCGCTCGACGACCACCCAGCCGTCGTAGGTCGTGTAGCCGGCGATCGACACGGCGATGCAGCCCGACCACAGCAGCGGCTTCGCCTGCAGCGAGCCCCGGGTGCGGACGGTCTCGAACAGCAGCGCCCCGACCGCCGCCGCCATCAGGAGTACGCCACCCCACTGCGCCCAGCTCAGCCACTGCCCGAGCACCACCATGCCGGTGAGCGCCACCACGACCGGAGCCAGGCCGCGGGAGAGCGGGTAGATCTGGCTCACGTCGAAGTCCTGGTAGGCGACCTGGACCAGGCCCATGGTCAGCGCGTGCATCGCGGTGCTGCTGAGCGAGAGCAGGAGGAGCTCCCACGACATCGTGATGCCGTGCCCGCGCACGATCATCACCACCGCGGTGACCGTGACGACCAGGCAGCTCTCCACGATCGCCACCGCCCACAGCGCCGGCCTCCCCGCGGGGGCGATGGTCTTCGACGCCGTGTTCCAGGCTGCGTGGGCGATCGCCGATCCCAGCGCGAGAACGACTCCGAGCAGCAGCATTCGGGTGAGCCTACGGCGTCGCTGCGCACCTGGCGCCCGCCCTCCTCCTAGGCTGGCCACCCCAGCCCCACAAACCGAGGATTTTCTGTGATGGACCCCGTCGACCTGGCTCTGATGCTTCTCCGGCTCGCGGTGGGTGGCACGATGATCGCCCACGGCGTCAACCACTGGCGCGGAGGCGGCAAGATCGCCGGCACCGCAGGCTGGTTCGAGAGCCTCGGCCTCCGCCACGGCACCCTGCAGGCATGGGCCAGCGTGGTGACCGAGATCGTTGCCGGCGTACTGCTGATCCTGGGCCTGATCACGCCGCTCGCGGCAGCCGCCGTCGTCGCGGTGATGCTCGTGGCCGCGCTGCTGGCGCACCGCCCCAACGGGTTCTTCGTCTTCAAGGACGGCTGGGAGTACGTCATGATCCTGGCCGTCGTCGCGGTCGTGCTCGGCGTCACCGGACCCGGGACGATCTCGCTCGACGCGTCCCTCGACATCGTCTACGACGGCTGGATCGGCGGCGCGGTAGCGCTAGGCGGCGGCGTCCTCGGCACCGCCCTGCTCCTCGCCGCCTTCTGGCGTCCGCAGCGCGACGACGCCCCCACCGCCGAAGCCCCTGCCACCGAAGCCCCGGCCGCCGAGGCTCCCGCCGACGCCTCTGCCGACGACGCCTGACCCCGTCGCCGAGTCGGCGCAAACTGACGAGATCCGGCGCCGAGTCGGCTCGTCAGAACGCGCCGACTCGGCGGGGGAGTCGGTCAGGATGAGCCGACTCGGCGGGGGAGTCGGTCAGGATGAGCCGACTCGGCGGGGGAGTCGGTCAGGATGAGCCGACTCGGCGGGGGAGTCGGTCAGGATGAGCCGACTCGGCGGGGGAG